>QNBS01000070.1 GCA_003644175.1 Planctomycetota bacterium
CCCAGGTCATACCATCTAAAACCTTTCTTGCGAGCATAGCGTATGCCATCCCACTGGATTAGATATGATACCCGGCTCGTCAGGGCAGCCTTTGTATTGGCCCTGAACAGGTTCACCGCCGTATCTCCAAGCAAACTCGACACATGTCCTGAAATCAGGGCACCTTCCTCTTCGCACAAAGCCACGCGCATTCTCTCTGATTCCGGCAGCGACTTCTGCACTTCAACAAAAAATGCCGGATCCAAGTCCACATCAAATTGCTTTTTCTTACGAAACGCTTTGTACAGGTCGTAGAACCGCATAAGCGATTCAACAGAGTAATCGCTTCCAAGAGAATTGGTTCCAGCCTCGGCCCTTTTCAGATTGTTGCGCCATTTTTGCGAAAGGTTTTTGCGAAGATCAGCCAGTGACGGACTAAGATCGAGCAGTAAGGTTCGATACGGCCTGACTCTTGTTGATATCGAAAACCCGCAATCCAGGAACATAGATGCTCGTTCTGCATTCCACGATTCGCAACCAATCGCCGGTTGTATCCGCAACAGCAGCCCTTGACTATGAACATACTCTTCTATCAGCACATTGAGGCACTCTCTCAACCGGGAACCGGCCCTCTCACCATTTCGCCGAACCAACGGTCCCCCATTAATGTATGCTATTCCGCCTCCCACCAGAGGGACCCTCTTTATCCGCACATCCGCTAATCCAATGGCTTCTTCATCCTCTTCTATAACCACATGTTCGCTGACGGCATTCACCCGTCCTGCGCAGGCCGTCCCGAAATCCCAAAGCTGACGATAATTGTAATCACCAAAAGACCGAGCAAGTCGTTGCCATTCGGTTCGATCAATAGTCCTGATTGTCGCTGACATAACCTCTCAATCCACGTCTATCTTAACCGTTTGATCGCTGTTTTAATCCTGCACATGATGAGATCCGGCGACAGCGGGCCTTTGGACAGCATTTTCTCAACGGACACAGGATCGTCCCAGGCAGAAATCGTGTTGCGAGCCTGAAGCCACGCCTGCCGGGAGGCGCTGCCTCGATCGCTGGTGTACACTCTTCTGTACCCCGCCTGTTTTAAAAATCGCAGCACCCGAAGGTCATAAGAGCCAAATGGACAGGATGCCTCCCGGACGCTGCGTCCGATCATTTGCTCTAATATCTGCCGTGAGTCATGAACCTCGCATCTGAGATCATCATCATTCAACTTGCGCCAATCCAGATGTTTCATCCCATGCGACCCTATGACAAAGCCGGCTTCGGCCAATTGCCTTACATCCGACTTGCTCATATATCCACTTTGTCCGAGCAGGCCAACGGGTACAAAGAAGCTGGCTCCCATATTTCGCTCTCTAAGCGCAGGGGCGACAATCTCCATATCCGAGGCATTCCCGTCGTCAACAGTTATACACACACCCACACGGCCCCGTATGACCTCCAGAACGGCTTTGAACTGTGCCTCACGGAGCCATACATCCCTCTCTTCGGCACACACATCAGTGCCCGTGTTTCCAATCCCATGGAATGTCACATTGGCGACCTTCATCGTTTGCCTACAACGTTTACGCTCATTTTCCACGCACTGACTGCTCTTGCCCGATGCACTCCAGGAAGGGACTATTGTGTCGTTCTGCATCGATTCCGAAGAATCCACACACGCCCGCACAAAACCATTCTAACCGCACTTCCTATTAGAGAAAAACCTGCCTTTTGTATCCCGCGAATCGACGGCACATTCCAGGATTTGCAGTCAACATATACATTAGAGACTTGATCGTGGTCCATCAATGTCCTGACAATCGTCTCCAGCATGGTCGGATAGACACCTCTTCCGCGATACTGTGGGAACACGAAACAACTAAGAATCGTCGCATCGTCTTCCTCCAAAGCAACAAAATAATCCGTCCTGTTCTTATGACCACGTGACCAGCATATTCCTGCTATCTCTCCTTCAATCCACCCAAGCCACAGTTCACAGCCCTTGGCGAACAGTTTGTCAAGTTCCCGAATTAGCTCAGGACCCCTCGTCATCTGCAACTTGCTGATAATGTTCGGGCCAACGGCCGATCGTGCTCTATACCTTTCTGTAAGCAATCCGGGCACGGCACAGGCGCTTGACCTCTCGGTCTTTCTATAGACCATGCTGACATGAACAGGTATCGCACGTCTGACAACATGTCGCATCAGCCCGATCGGCCCACGTTCTTTCCACGCCCTGCAGAGTCTTCGGACAATCATTCACCAGCCCCCTTGCTGCATCTGCCACGGACCAGTTTGGCTGAGACTTCCCATGGCAGGCTAAAAGTTCCTCTCACAGACTATTTCCTTGTTCATTAGCAGATTCCTCCAGTCGGTCACACAGAAAAGTCCGCCGATCAGATATATCTTCGCTCTCTCGAAACAACTCCGCCCATCTTTCCTGCTGATCAGCCCGGCGACGGTCCAGTACGGAACCCTCAAAAAGAAGAAACAGGCGGTTGCCAGACATGCCAACAAAAAGGATAGTTTGCCAAGGTGCTTTCGCACGAATATAAGCTTGCTTCCGTGTAGCTGCAGGAGGAATCTATCGGCCGCTTTTTTCGTGTTCTGCCCGCCGAGGTGGATTATTTCAGCTTCCGGCGTAAACATAACCTTCCATCCGGCCTTCTTAAAACGATAGCACCAGTCGGGGTCGTCGCCATAGACGAAATACGTCGGATCCATCACACCCACCTGCTCGATGGCCTCCTTGCGGACCAGTGCATAACAGCCGCAAATCGTCTCCACTTCACGAACTTCATCGAAGTCCCACCAGGTCATATATTCCCTGCCGAAAAACCTGCTCCTGGGAAAGATCTTGTTCAGACAGGTTGCCGAAAGAAACATATTCAACGCTGATGGATACAAGAAGCAATCCCTCCGTAGCGTCCTGTCGAAACTAAGGATTTTGCAACCAACCACCGCAGCGTCGGTATGGTCATCTGCAAACTTGACTGTCTTGGCGATCGCATTGTCAAGGACAATCGTGTCTGAGTTCAATAGCAGCACATATCTGCCTGTAGCAATCTCAATGCCCTGGTTATTCGCCTTTATGAAGCCCTTGTTTTCATCATTTTCGATGATTCTGACTTCAGAGAATTCCTTTCTCACCATCTCTACGCTGCCGTCTTCGGAGGCGTTGTCAACATAAATAATTTCAAAGTCAATTCCACTTGTTTGATCGTACACCGACTCCAAACAATCATATAAGAGGCCACGAACATTCCAGGCCACTACAATTATCGAAACATCCATTTCGCTATATCCTCGAAACAAAATGCAAAATAAAAATCAGAAGCAACCCTCTTCATGATCAACATGAAAAGCGGACTTACGCATTATCAATTTTTCTAAAAACACGAATATTGTAGAATTCATCGCTGTCGTACGGCTCAAATCGCTCCTTGTTGGTATAGAGATGCTCAATGGTGTCCTTTGCATCATGCTGCGGCTGAAAGCCTAACGAAGTCCTCGCCCGTCCAATTGACACCTTGTAATTGCGAAAGTCCTGAATATTCTTCAGTTCAATGGCAATCTTCCTGCCGCTCAGTTTTTCTATCTCGTACTTGACCATATCGCCGACCTGCCCGACGGTGTAGTTGTCCGAGGCCACATTAAACACTCCGCTAATGCAATAATTGGCCTGAATAGCCCGCATATAGGCCGTGGTCGCATCCCGGATGTCAAGGATCGGACGCCAAATGGAAGGGTTGTTTACTGTTAGCTTGCCGGTTTCCATGGCAAATTTGAACATTGTGTTCACGATCAAATCCAGCCTCATTCGGGGGCTATATCCGCAAACGGTTCCTTTTCTTAGGGCAATTACAGAAAAGTTTTCATCCTGCAACTGTAACACTCCACGTTCGCCCTGGAGTTTGGATATGCCATAAGGATAACCGCATGTTACCGGGCAGTCTTCGTCATACAACTCGTCCACCGTATAGCCGTAAACAGAACACGATGAGGCATAAATAAATCGCTTTACTCCTGCGTTCTTGGCGATATACGCCAGGTACGAAGGCAAGGCGCCATTGAAAACAAAGTTCTTGGACGGATCGTATTCCGCCATAGGATCGTTTGATAATCCCGCAAGGAAAATAATCTGCTCATACTGCGACAGATCATCTTCGGTACAATGGAAAAGATCCTTCCGGACGACATTGACTTCTTTGGGAAGATTATTGCCGAACCACATCAAGTCAATAACATCGATTTCATAACCATGCTCAAGCAGAACGGGAATAACCGCCGAACCAACATATCCCGCGCCGCCGGCCACCAGAATCTTCATACTCATACTCCTCTAATCGTTTATGACTTGTTTACCAGCTCGTTATACTTGTCAACGTTTAAGGACGTGTCCACCGGAACGGAAAACGACACGTCATTGATGGACAGATCACCAATCTGTTTCGAAGGATCGAGGCTATTGGCAAACTCCATGACCGTTTTTCGCTTGCCTCCGACGTGGACAACTCCGGTGGCGTCGATATCCACCAGTTTGCTGATCATACCGGCAATCACAGATACGCTCTCTCGGCTGGTCCACTGATCGACGAACGCTTTTTCGTACGGGAAGACATCCGGCCCGAACGTCGTTCTGATGATCAGCGACTTGTCATACAGTCGCACAGCACACTCGCCGCCTAATTTCGACCATGCATATTTATTGACGGGGAACACCGGGTCGTCTTCCTTATAGTTTCCCTTATCCCCCTTGAAAACATAATCGGTGCAGACGTAGATCAGCCTGGCGTTGAATTCGGCGCAGAGTTTGACAACGTTGGCCGTCCCGACAATATTGACTTCGATCGCCTTTACAGGGTCTTTGTCTATGAGAGGAGGGGAAGTAAAGGCGGCACAATGAAGCATCACATCAAAGCCACCAGGCTCAAAATAAGCCTTCATCTGCCCATAATCAGTTATGTCGTAATCCTCGATGTCCGTATACTCGATATCGGGTCGAATCTTCTTAAACGTTGTGCCCAACAATCCATTACCGCCGGTGAATACAATTTTTGACTCGTTTGCCACTGATGAATCCCCTTAGTTTCTTACAGTTGTCCGTGAATGAAGTTATCCGACCGCTCATCCGCCTGCCAGACTTCCAGCGCAAAACCGTCTCTGTCCTTATCGGTTATGAGTTCAGTTGACGATGCGATTCCCCTAAATTCCTCCGCTAATTTCGGGTTGCATAATGACCAGTCAATGTCAGGGGCCAGTGGCGATATCCCGGCTTCACAGCCCGGGCTGTACTGTCCCGAACAGAAGTACTCGATCAGCGTATCTTCCGTGAAGAAATTGCCATGTGCAAATCCCGGGGGAACCCATATCCACTCCGCCCAGTCCGCATCCGCCCGGGCCGGCATATCGTAGCAGATTATCTTCCCGAATGTCGGAGACGCCTTGCGTATATCCAGGACCATATCCACCATCCGCCCCGACAGCGTCCGCACGAGCTTTCCCATATAAGGGTTCCACTGAAAGTGCAGCCCGCGTATGACGCCCGGTCGCGAAAAGCTCTCATTACACTGAACAAACTCAACCCCCTTCATAAACCCCATCTCCGGATAATCCGCAAAATCACTCCTTCTGAAGTGCTCCGTAAAATATCCCCGATGGTCGCAGAAGCGAGCAAATCTTACAACCTTCACGTCTTCAATTGTCAGCGTCTTAATCTCTGTTATCTTCATTGTTTCTTCCTCATTTGCATCAACCTTAAGCAATTCTATTTGGTCGCATGATACCCCAGGCAGCCTGACCGCACATTGCATGTAGTTGGGTTAACCGTAACTCCGGGACACTGCGTATTTGTTGTTTGCCGTGCACAACTTAACCATATCCGGCCTTCTCGCCTGTTCAGCAGCCGCCATACTTGTGATTGCCGCAAATGTAAAAAGCAAAACCAAAAGACTTTTCCCTATATACGCCCCTCCGATGCCAATCATGCAATGGACCAGTAAACACACCCCCAGCCCCCAGGCCATAGCCAGTTTTTCCTTGTCTCGACTTACTGCTCGCCACAAGTATCCTACCTCCTTAAATGAAAACGCAATTAATATAATATAAAGGGCCAGTGTCAATGCCCCGCCTCGCACACCTTCCAGAACGTATTGATTGGTCACATCCTGAGCACCCCAGAACCAGTGTGCAGTGGACTTCGTTCCCAGTATCGCCCACTCACGAAAATTCCGGATTGCCGCATCGACCAACATGTAACGAAAGTAACCTGTAGACCCGCCTACCGCACTGACGCGTGAGATAAGGTGCCAGACCGGCGCCTGCATCACAAGATGCAAAGCGATTAGAGTTAACACAATACCCCGGCGAACCATGCGCATATGTCGCCGCATAACAAACATGATACCACCGATGATACCGCTTATCAGGGCCATAACCGGAGTGCTTGAAGCACATGCAAAAACAATAAACCACACGACAACCGTTGCGACCACCGCCCATATTTTGCCTTTGTATCCGCCCCACCACTGCGCGACATACAGAGGCCACATCGCAGCCCAGAAAGTGCCCGCCTGAATAGGATGTTGGAACGCTCCCTGGCATCGCAGACGTCCCTGGCGGACCATCATAATCGCCGGTACTCCGCCAAAAATGGAAAATACATTCCTGCCTGTCCTTGCCTCAAGACCAAAGAATACTATCACGATAACACCTGTTGCAATACTGCCCACAAGAAAAACCTTCAGATCCCCCCATTCCCTTATCAGGCAGCGAATCACAAAATAAATGCCAAGTATATCAAAAGAAGCCCCCATCTTGTTAACCAGAGCAGAAATGGTGCCCTGCTGCAAAACATAGATGACAGTTCCACATATGGTCCAAAGCATAATAACTTTATCGCATGGGCGCCAGATAAACCGTGTGAATTCTCGTCTGGATATGATCCGCAACACACCAAACAGCACCATAATTCTGAGAAAATTGAAGTCCAGGGAAAACACCACAATTTTCTGCACTGACGAAACAAAGCACGCCATTACAAATATCGGCAGAAATGCCCAGCGTCTGGGAACTGCCAGCATTATCACTCCGAGTATCAGCACCGCCGCCAACCCCAGGGGATGAACGTTCGTTACATCTTTCCATAATACCCCACCGAATCCCTCCCCCATGTTTCGAATATCGACTTGCGACAATAACCGTATCATCTGCCTGCCTTCAGCACCATCGCCGATTCGATGGAAGCCATATTTCTTTTCCGGAATAACTTTTTGATATAGATTCGCTTGAAGGTGCTGAGGATTGATTTTACCTTCGCACCAATCGAAAGACGCCAAAGCCACAAATGAAACAGGTCGAAGCCGCAATATCCCGGCGTCGGAATCGCACAAGTTCGCAACGCCACAAGACGGCCCCACAAGGTCCCTTTTGATTCCGCCTGCCCGGGACGGCAGGCCTGCAGGATATCGGAGTCAACAGGTTCGGCCTGCAAGACATCCATTTCGATTGCCCTCTGCAAAAACTCCACCCCCCGTTGTGTCCGCGCAATGATTACCGACCGGCCGGGCTGATGTTCGCCGACGGGACAATGCCATGCATCCGCAACCGCAATATCGGCAAACTCACCAACATGATCGGGGCAGATATAACATCGCCACTGGCGGTATTTCTGCAAGATATCCCCCCACGACTGCTCATAGGTCAGTTCAGCCGACTGGACTTGACCATTTACCTTATGCTGAGCCGTCGCCATCCCCGGCCAGCCGCGACCTCGATAGCGCAGTGAGATGACGGAAGACAAATCCGCAATCCCCATCTGCCGTATCATCTCCAAGGTCCCTCGTGTCGAAGGTGTCCCCGCACAGAAGAAAGCTATGGTCAACCCCACCTTCTCATGAAGGCTTGGCCTCAATTCAATCGCCTTTCGCAAGGCAACCACATCGCACGGCTTGCCGACAAAAACACATGGCCCCGGCGCATCTTCAATTTGTTGAAGACCATCGCATGGACTTGCCGGGGCGTACCGCGAACCCGCACCCGCCAGAAGTTCACTGCGCGTCCTGCTCAGCACTGTCTGGTTGAGATAGGGCACATCCTGCCGAGACTGCACATGCAGGACCCCATGCATCCCAAGTCGTTCGAGAGCAAAAAGACCAAGCGCCGTCGCCGCGCCACCGCTCGAACCCTCAAACCGAACCTCAGAATCAGCCGCATGCCCTTCCCACACGCCTAATACCGGCCCCCACTCGTCAAAGAATTGTTGGCCGCCGAACTGATCATCAGGCTTCACCACTCGCTCAAGCCCTATTCCCGGACAGACCTGCATCGCTAACAAAGCGGTTTTCCCCAATGAGTTGTTCTTGAACCGTGGCCGCCGCCCATACTCTGACGTATCGATCATCTCAATCTCATCCGGACACACATACGCACACGCCCCGCATCCACAGCACAACTGCCAGGCCGCCACCTCATCTACCCGATGTATTGTCTTCCCTCTAAAAATCATTGAACAAGGACAACACTTTCTCCTGCACCCGCGGCATTATTTTCCTCAACTGTCGCCGGGCAGATTCTTTCGCCTCATACAACTCGTTGATGCGGTCCAAAATCTGTGAGTCATCCATTTGCCGCATATCCGCCACATATTCCTCAACTCCTGCCGTCTGGAAGACGCCGGCGAATTTCTTACTGTATGCCATCCCTGCTGCGGGAACACATTGCGACAAAGCGGCAATCGTCGAATGCATCCGCGCTCCTACGAAGAAATCACACAGCCCGATCAGATACTTCACCTCGCCCTGGTCGTATTTGCCATCCAGAACAATCACTTTTCCCTGCTCCGCCGGCGACAGGGTCCGCCACACCTCCCAACATGCTTCCAGATCATTTTCAACCCCTGAATCCCTGGGAATAACGTGTGGCGCCAATAGTACTCGGCAATCCTCCCCACCTGCAAACATAGATACGATCTTCTTCACCAGCGGCTTGTAATCACAACGCAACCCAAATTCGTTTTTCCCGGTATGCCCCCCGTTATAAAGTAGCCCACTGATATTCAATCCCACAATCCGGTACTTTTCCGCCTTTAGTTGTTCAATCCTCCTTGTTTGCTCACCATCCTGCCGAACAGCATCTAACGCGAACGCCACATCCGGACAAAACTGTGGCTCGACGGGCCGCAGTCGACCGTTCATCAGTCTCTTGATTTCTTCAAGGCTTTCAGTATCCCGCGAAAAAACCTTTGTCGCCCGCGACAGAATATTGCGGGCCATGGCGCGTGCGACCGGCCTCTTGAACGGCCCGTATGTCTGCGGCAGCAGGATCAGATCGGCGCCACAGAGAAGAACTAAATTCTTCC
>QNBS01000071.1 GCA_003644175.1 Planctomycetota bacterium
CTCCGGATGCAGAACGGCCGCCGGATGCGGGTCAAACGTCAGCACCGCAAGACCCGCCAATCCCCGTTCCTTCACCGCTTCCAGACCGGCCGCGATAATCTCCTGATGGCCAGGATGAACCCCGTCGAAGTTGCCGATAGTAATCGCCCACCCCGGCTCCATGCCCTCAAGCGCCGATATGCCCTCGATAATCTTCATACCCTGTTCCCACCTTGCACCGGCTTCGGCGCCCGCGGAGCGCTTTGACAGCCGGCCTGCAAAATCATACCGGCTATAGCTGCGATCAACAGCATTTTTTTCATTGGTCTTGTCCCAAAACTCAAATCGGGCGGTTTTGCGTCCACAAGTCTTTAGATTATCAAAGTTCCTCTGAGTATGCAACAATCTATCGTGTTGCCATCCATATTCGGGTGCGGGGCTTTTTTCTTGCAACTCAGTTGCATTTAAGTTAAGATAATTGCCGATGAGTTGCCGGTGGGGTCTCAGGGCAACGGCGCAGGCGGACCCCTGCAAA
Source organism: Planctomycetota bacterium (assembly GCA_003644175.1). Classification (GTDB taxonomy): domain Bacteria; phylum Planctomycetota; class Phycisphaerae; order Sedimentisphaerales; family Anaerohalosphaeraceae; genus B28-G16. Next base: position 515 of record QNBS01000071.1, read on the forward strand.
ATCTTTTTTGGGATTATTAAATGTCTGCAATTGAGAAGGTCAAACATATCGGCGCCGAATTGAAGGGCCATGCTCCCTTTACGACGGTTGGGGCGTTGCTTGGTCTGGGTTTCATGCTGTTTTTCAAGGATGTCTCCAAACCCACGGCAGGCGCCATGTTCAACATCTTTCACCCCGCCCACGTTCTGCTGAGTGCGATGGTAACCGCCTCGCTGTTTCGCCTCCACGCAAAGGGCCGCAATTTCCTATTAGTGCTGATCGTCGGCTATGTCGGCGCCGTCGGTGTGGCGACGCTGAGCGATTCGGTCATCCCCTTCCTCGGCGAAAGCGTCCTGGGCGTCGCCATCCCCACACATGCCGACATGCACCCCCATGCCGAGAGCGAAACCTTGCACGACGATCCTGAGCATGAAGGACACGATGCCGATACCGGCAAGGGCAATGACTCCGATGACGCCCACGACGAGCGCCGCCACAAGATTCATATCGGCTTCATCGAGGACTGGTATATCGTAAACCCCGCGGCCGTTTTGGGCGTGATTATCGCCTGTATCATTCCCAGAACAAAATTTCCCCATGCCGCCCACGTACTCATCAGCACCTGGGCGTCCTCATCGCACATACTGATGAATATGGAGACGGCGATCACCCTGACGATTGGCCTGGGGATGTTCGTTGTGCTGTTCCTTGCGGTCTGGCTGCCGTGCTGCATCAGCGACATTATCTTCCCGCTTCTGTTCGTCAAGTCGGATATCCAACTCACCGATGTCTGCGCCTGCCGCAATCACGCCCTGCACAGCCATCCGCACACGCACGAGCACACCGACGAATGCGAGGGAGGGGCTGAGTCCTGATGGAAGACCGGACAAAACACAAGGTTGAGCAGCTGCTCAAATCCGCCCGACTTCGCAGGACAAAAGCGAGGTCGGATATACTCGGCGCGCTCCTCGAAGCGCACCAGCCGCTCACGCGCGAACAAATCTCAGAGAGAATCGGCGCCTGCGCCCCCAACAAGGTAACGATCTACCGCGCGATGGAGACCTTCGTCGCCGCCGATATCGTCCACAAGGCGTTCGTCCAGGATCGCACATGGTATTTTGAACTGTCGCATCACTGCACGACCGATCAATGCCACCCGCATTTTTCCTGCACCAGTTGCGGGCGAACCGACTGCCTCCACGAACTGAGCATCCCCATGACCGCCGACAGCGGCGGATACATAATCCAGCACCAGCGAGTGCAATTAGAGGGCCTCTGCCCAAAATGCAGCAAATCCGCCTGAAACAAGCATGAACTTCACAAGCTGTTGCAGTTTCCCATGAATTCTGCTATCCTCGGCAAAGTATCCCGCCGGTGGGTATTATGTGTAACCCCGGACCGGGGAGTTGACACTTTTTTCAGGAGGTAAGTCATGGAACGCTCTTTAGCCATACTGGCGGTCGTTGTTATATCGGCTGCGATTTTGATGTCGGCAAGCAGCGAAGTTTCGGCGGCTTCTCAATCAGCCAATGTCGAGGAGGTTGTTTACAAGACTGTTGGCGAGAGGGAACTGCGGATGTATATCAATTATCCGCCGGGCTGGAAGGCGACCGACAAGCGTGGCGTGATCGTGTTCTTTTTCGGCGGCGGCTGGACAGGCGGTTCGGTCGGTCAATTCGAAACGCAGGCTGCATACTTCGCAAGTCGCGGCCTGGTCGCGGCGCGGGCCGACTATCGTGTCAAGAGTCGCGACGGCGTAACGCCCGATGAGTGTGTCGAAGACGCCCGAAGCGCCGTTCGCTGGATTCGCCAAAACGCCAAACGACTGGGAATCGACCCCGATAAACTGATCGCATCGGGCGGCTCGGCGGGAGGGCACTTGGCCGCTTGTACGATGATTAAAGACAGCGTAGACGCCGAAGGCGACGACCTGTCAATTTCGACTGTTCCGCAGGCGATGGTGCTGTTCAATCCGGTGCTCAGTTTCAAGAACGAAAAACTGATAGGGCGACTCGGAGACAAAAAGGCGCTTGCCGGCAAGATATCTCCCACGTTCGGCCTGCACAAGAAGTCGCCGCCGTCGCTGATCCTGTTCGGCACCGACGACCGACTGAAGGTCTTTGGCGACGAATACTGGAAAAAGGCGCAAAGTCTCGGCGTCCGCGCCGATAAATTCCTCGCCGAAGGTCAGGGCCACAGCTTTTTCAATCGCTCACCGTGGAAAGAGCGAACGCTGATCGCCGCCGACAAGTTCCTCGCCTCCCTCGGTTTTCTGGAGGGCGAACCGACCGTCAAAGTACCCACCGAGATACCCGATGCCCAGCGCCGGCGCGCCGGGCGTCGCGCACATCCCAACACCGCGCGTTGGCCGAGTCTCTTCGACGCCGACCTTGCAAATGCCGTAAAGCCCGATGGGGTCTGGACGGTTTCCGACGGCGTGCTCACGGCGAGCGAGGATAAGGCAATCTGGACGAAGAAGGATTTTGACAATTTCGTCCTCGACCTGGAGTTCAAGACCGCCGCCGGCACAAACAGCGGCGTTATTGTCTACTGCACAGATACAAAGAACTGGATCCCCAACTCCGTCGAGGTGCAGATTGCCGACGACTACGCGGAAAAATGGGCCAAATCGCCTAAGACGTGGCAATGCGGCGCGATCTTCGGCCACCTGGCGCCGACCAAAAGCATGGTCAAAAAGCCCGGCGAGTGGAACCGCTTAACGATAAGATGTGTTGACCAGAACATCGGCGTCATGCTCAACGGTAAACGGGTCGCCTCGATGGACATGAGCCTGTGGACGTCCGCCAGGACCAACCCGGATGGTTCCCAGATTCCGCCGTGGCTGAGCAAGCCGCTCAGCAAACTGCCCACAAAGGGAAAAATCGGACTCCAGGGCAAACACGCCGGAGCCCCCATCTGGTTTCGCAACATAAGGATCAGAGAGTTAAGGTAGTACATAATCCGTTCTTGTTGCGGAAAGAAAAAACGGTCGATGTCATCCCCGCGAAAGCGGGGATGCAGAGCGAATAATCTGGATTCCCGCTTTCGCGGGAATGACAAATGTTGGTTTCCGCAACAGATACTAATTAACGAAGGAGATATCCAATGAGATCCGAACTCAATCGAAGAGCATTCTTGAAACGCGCAGGCTTAGCCGTTGCCGCCGTGGGACTGAGCAGCGTTTGCCGCTCGGCGAAAGGCGCCGGCCCTCCCAATATCGTCATCATCTTCCTCGACGATTCCGGCTGGGCCGATTTTCAGCCGTTCGGCAATCCCAAATACAAGACCCCCAACGTCGAGCGCCTTGCGAAGGAAGGCTGTCGCTTCAATCAGTTCTACGTTCCCCAGGCGGTCTGCTCGGCGTCGCGGGCGGCGCTTCTGAGCGGATGTTATCCCGGCCGCACAAAGGTCTTCGGCGCCCATGGCCCGAAAGCCAGAGGGCTCGATCCTAAATATGCAACCATCGGCGAGGTCCTCAAAAAACGCGGCTACACCACCGCCGTTTTCGGCAAGTGGCATATCGGCGACCAGCCCGATACACGACCCTGGGCGCGAGGCTTCGACGAATCGTGCGGCCTGATGTACTCAAACGACATGTGGGAATTTCATCCCGGCAACCCCGAGCACTGGAAGAAATTCCCTCTGCAGTTCTGGGAAAACGACAAGGTAAGAATCCCCCGCATGACAAAGACCGACCAGCCGATGCTGACAACCTCATACACCGCCCACGCCGTGGACTTCATACGCAGGCACAAAGACAAACCCTTCTTCCTCTACGTCCCGCATTCCATGCCGCACGTGCCGCTGTTTGTCAGCGAAAAGTTCAAGGGCAAATCCGGCACAGGTCTCTACGGCGACGTCATGATGGAGATCGACTGGTCCGTCGGCGAAATCACCAAGGCCTTAAAGGCGAGCGGCATCGACGACAATACGCTGATAATCTTCACCTCCGACAACGGGCCCTGGATCTCCTATGGCAACCACGCCGGGAAAACGCCTTTTCGCGAGGCAAAGGCCACCAGTTTCGACGGCGGCGTCCGAAGCGCCTGCATCATGAAGCTCCCCGGCCGGATTAAGCCCTGCACCGCCTCGCCCAGGGCATTTTCCACCATCGACATACTCCCCACCGTCGCCAATCTCGCCGGCGCAAAACTTCCCGACAATCCCATCGACGGCAAGGACGTCTGGGACCTTATCACCGACAAACCCGGCGCAAAGAATCCGCACGAGTACTACCCGTTTTCCACCGGCAGGACATTCGAGGGCGTCATCAGCGGCGACGGGCGATGGAAACTCCACCTGCCCCACAGTTACCGAACCCTTGCAGAAGCCGGCAAAGACGGAATGCCCGGCAAGTACAGGCAGGAAAAGGTCAAACTGTCACTGTTCGACATGAAAAACGACCCCCACGAAACAACCAACGTTCTGGACAAACACCCCGACATAGCCAACCGCCTGAAGGCGTATGCCGAGCAGCACAAAAAGAAATTCTACACAAAAAAATAATGATCGCCACGTAGGGGCGGCCCCATGTGGCCGCCCAAAGGCGTACGGCAAAGGTCTCAAATGTAGCCGCCGCACCACCGGCGCCCGGTCGCCATGTAGGGGCGGCCCCACGTGGCCGCCCAAAGGCGTACGGCAAAGGTCTCAAATGTAGCCGCCGCACCACCGGCGCCCGGTCGCCACGTAGGGGCGGCCCCACGTGGCCACCCAAAAAGGGGCAGATGAGTTGCCGGCAACCACATGGGGTCCCAGGGCAACCACATGGGGTTTTAGGGCAACCACATGGGGTCCCAAGGCAACCACATGGGGTCCCAAGGCAACCACATGGGGTTTTAGGGCAACCACATGGGGTTTTAGGGCAACCACATGGGGTTGCCCCTACGGTGCTTATGCAAATTGTTTTTGTGGACAGCGATGAATTTGGGGGTTACGATATGGGTATGGAAATTTATCCGTATAAGTTCAGGCCGATCTTTAAGGAGCGGATATGGGGCGGGCGGAAGCTCGCCGCGGTCTTCGGCAAGCAGTTGCCGCCCGATCTGAAAATCGGCGAAAGCTGGGAATTAGCCGACCTGCCCCAGGATAAAAGCGAGATTGTCAACGGGCCTTGCGCAGGGATGACGATTAACGAGGTCATCGACAAACATGGCATCTATATTACGGGCAAGACCGACTACAGCCCTCCGTTTCCTCTGCTGATCAAGATTCTCGACGCCAATGACATCCTCAGCGTCCAGGTGCATCCGGACGCAGAAACCTGCACGCGGACCGGCAAAGGCGACCCCAAGACCGAGTGCTGGTACATCATCGCCGCCGAACCGGGCGCCGTTATCTACAAAGGCCTCAAGCCCGGCACAACCAGAGAGCAGTTTGCTCGCGCGATCGCCGAAGGCGCCTGCGCCGACTATCTGCAAAAAGTCCGGGTCAATGTCGGCGAGTGTCACTTTCTGCCTTCCGGCGCCTGTCATGCTATCGGGCCGGGGCTGCTCATCGCCGAGATTCAGCAGCCCTCCGACACGACCTACCGCGTCTTCGACTGGAACCGCATCGATCCCGAAACGCAACAAGGCAGACAGCTTCATATCGAAGATGCCCTGGAAAGCATCCATTTTGACCCTTCCGGCGACAACCTGGCGGTCAACACCGTCGGCCGTCTCGTCGATGCCGACGAATTCAAGGTCGATAAGGCCCATCAATTGGCCGGCTGCGAGGTCCTGCCCTCGCCGGGCGTAATGAAGGTTATGATAATGCTCACCGGTTCGGGCCGAATCACAGCCGAAGAAGATATCGAAACCGACTTTGCACGCGGCGATACGCTGCTGGTCCCTGCGGCCTTCGAGGGCGTGTTGACCATCACGGAGGACACCGAATACCTCGTCGCTACCCCCTGAATGACGCAAATTTCACTGTTTTTCCGGTTTTTTTTCCGGACGACGGCCTATTCGTTGACATCGCTTATGCCGATACCTACAATAAGCGACTCATAACAGGCGAATAAAGCGGGTTTTTGGAACGATAATTATGACGGATTTGGAAAAGAAAATAAAAGACAGGAAAGCTGTTGTCGGGATATTAGGCCTTGGCTATGTGGGGCTTCCGTTGGCGCGGGAGTTCGCCTCGGCCGGTCTGAAGGTGTTGGGCTTCGACATTGACCGGAAAAAGGTCGACAAGCTCAATTCGGGCCGCAGTATCATCAAGCACATCGGCCATAAGCAGGTCAAGGAGATGGTTACGAGCAAGCGGTTCAGTGCGACGACAACAATGTCCCGGATGAAGAACGCCGATGCGATCCTGATTTGTGTGCCCACGCCTCTGACAAAGAACCGTGAGCCCGATATGCAGTACGTTGAGAAGAGTTGTCGCACGATCGGGCGCTATCTGCAAAAGGGACAGCTTGTCGTTCTCGAAAGCACCACCTGGCCCGGCACAACGCGCGAACTGATGAAACCGATCCTTGAAGAGTCCGGGCTGAAGGCGGGCAGGGATTTTTACTTAGCCTACTCTCCCGAACGCGAAGATCCGGGCAACAAAAACTTCAGCACCAGGACGATCCCCAAAGTCATCGGCGGGCTCACGCCCAGGTGTCTCGCCGCGGCAAACGCGCTGTACCAAACTGCGATTGTCACAACCGTGCCCGTCTCGACTGTCGAAGCCGCCGAAGCTGCAAAGATCATCGAAAACGTCTACCGCTGCATCAATATCGCGATGGTCAACGAACTCAAGATGGTTTTCGACCGGATGGGCATCGATATATGGGAAGTGATCGAGGCGGCGGCCACCAAGCCGTTCGGATTCAATGCGTTTTATCCGGGACCGGGTCTGGGCGGACATTGTATACCTATCGACCCGTTCTACCTGACATGGAAGGCAAGACAATACGGAATACCCACGCAGTTCATCGAGTTGGCCGGTCAGATCAACACCGATATGCCCCATTATGTAATAATGCGCACCATGGATGCGCTTAATGAGCGAAAGAAAAGCCTCAAGGACTCCAGGGTTCTCGTATTAGGCCTGGCCTACAAGAAGGACATTGACGACCTGCGCGAGTCGCCGTCCATCGAGTTGATCGAACTGCTAAAGGCCAAAGGGGCAAAGGTTGACTATAACGACCCCTATATCAGCAAAACGCACAGACAACGCGAGCATGATTTGCGCATGAAGAGCAGGCCCCTCGACGCAAAGATGCTTGCATCCTATGACGTCGTGCTGATATCCACCGATCACAGCGATTATGATTATGACTGGATTGTCAAGAACTCACAGCTCATCGTCGATACGCGTAATGCAACGGCGAGTGTCAAGGGTAATCGAGCTAAAATCGTTAAGGCCTGAGACCAAACGACATTGACGGAGAAAACGACGTGCTTAAAACAAGTGAGAATCCGCCGTGCGTCTGGCCCGAAGCCGAGTCGATAGCCGAATTCGAGGGGACGTGGTGGGTCGCCCACACAAAGAGCCGCAACGAAAAAGCGCTTGCCCGGCGGATGCACAATAAGTCCATCAGCTATTTTCTCCCCATGCACTGGAAAGTCTCCCGCAAGAGGGGCAGGACGTTTCGGTCGCTTATTCCTCTCTTTGCCGGCTATGTCTTTTTCTGCGGCGACGAAAAAGATCGCCTGGAGGTATTGAAAACCAATCGCGTCGCCAACATTATCGTCGTCAATGACCAGCAGGGTCTCGTGTCGGACCTTTGTCCCATCGAGAGATTGATCCGCCAGGGCGCCGATCTTCGGCCGCACAAGTATATCAAGGCCGGCCAAAAGTGCCGCGTCATTGCGGGTGCTCTAATGGGCGCCGAGGGCATCGTCAGCCGCTCGTCAGGGCGGACGCGCCTGGTCCTGCAGGTCGAGATGCTCGGCCAGGCGACAAGCGTCGAGGTGGAAACCGACTTCGTTGAAGTAATCGATTAGATAGCAACGGCCGCTGAAAAAGTCCATGCGATCCTGCCCGGCAGTGTCTTCTTTCTTGACAACCGACGGTACACGATCGGTAACTGTTGTCGTAAGTCCTTGCCTGTAAGAAACTTGGGTTGCCGGTCCGTCAATGCGGCCGCCGGGGGAAAAAGTATTTGCGCCCAAGTGCATTATTGTGATTAATCACTTGCATTTTGGGTGCGTATGTGGTAGTGTACTATGTGCAGGTAGCCCCTGCGGTGTGCGAGGCGGTGATTGTATTTGAAAGAACCGATGCCCTCACATAGGGAGGTCAGGTCTTGGCGGATCGGAAACGCCTGCCCGACAGGACTTTCGGACACAAGCAACGACTGCCCACTTTGATTTAGAGGGTTCTTTTCAAACGCGCCGTTCACGGCAGTTGCGGAGGTTGGCCTGACGATTAAAGGTCTGTCTTAGGGCAGGCCTTTTTTTATGCGCTGTTGGGGCGGTTGGAAACGAAAAAAACAGCGAAAAATCCGAAATTGTTTATACTAAACCAGTGGCTGTATTCGTGTTGGGGAGCCATCCCTTTGCTTTGCTGCGCTGCGCAGAAAGGATGCCACCCATCGTTGGCTAATCTTGTCCGCTGTGGCAAGGCCGACAGGATGCCGGCGGTACGTTGGCGGGAATGGCTAAATCATCGCTGAACCATCCCTTTGCTTCGCTGCATAAGTGGCTGGGAAGGTTGGCGTTAAACCATCCACCTCACTGCGCTCGGTGGCTGCCACCCAGGCGCAATATTTTAAGCGGATTGTTGTCAGTCCTGGTTTTCCGGCTCGGTCTCTGGTGGTTCGTTGGATGCTTCGGCGATTTCGTCGGCGTCGTCGATGGCGTCCTTGACCTCGTTTTCGGTCTCTTTTATGC
>QNBS01000072.1 GCA_003644175.1 Planctomycetota bacterium
AAGCAGTATCGTGATTACAAGGAGAATCAGATTGATTACTAATACAGGTACGAAGATCATCGAATATCACAGCCTCATTTTATTTTATGTCGACCATTCCGCCGAAACCCAGAAACGCCAGGGCGATAATGCCGGCGATAATCATAATGATGCCGGCGCCTTTGAGCCCTTTCGGAACATTCCCAACCAGTGCGAGCTTCTCATTGATGGCGGCCACGATCATGATCGCCAGCATCCACCCCACCGCCGAGCCGAATGCAAATACAAGCGTCATACCGTAGGAGTACTTGCGCAACACCATCAAAACCGATACCGCCAAAACCGTACAGTTCACCGTGATCAGCGGAAGGAATATCCCAAAGGCCGCCTGAAGCGGCGGAAAGAATCGCTCCATGATCATTTCCACTAATTGAACCGTGGCGGCGATGACAATAATGAAAACAATGTAGTAAATGAGCTTGCTGCCCGTCGGAACCAGTATCAGGTGATAGATGGGCCAGTTGATCGCCGCCGTCAGAGTCACCACGAAGATCACCGCAACACTCATGCCGAAAGCGGTCCTGGTGCTGCGTGAAAGGGACACGAACGGACACATCCCCAAAAGATACGTCAGCGCGATGTTATGAGTAAGAATAGCCGCTATGAATATGGTTATCGCATGTGTCATTGTTATTCCTCTTCTTCCTCACTGCCGCCTTCCGTTATCGTTTTGGAGATCCATATAGCAACACCCAAAAGGAAAAACGCCCCCGGCGCCATGGACATCACCACCCACTTCGGCCAGCCGTCGGGTGTAACCTGAAATCCTAACAGTGTTCCGAAACCCAGAATCTCACGAACAACGGCGATAGCAACAAGCGTATACGTGTAGGCTATCCCGTTGCTGACGGCGTCAATGACCGAAAAACGCACGCCGTTGGTCACGTAAAACGCTTCGGCCCGCCCCATGATGATGCAGTTGGTGATGATCAACGCAACATAAGGGCCCAGCGCCTCGCTGATCGTCGGCGAAAACGCGTCCAGGAACATCTGCACGATGATCACAAACGACGCAATGGTAATCATATATGTGATGATTCTCGCCCGCTGCGGAATCAACGATCTGAGAGACGAGATGATCACCGCCGTGGCAATGAGAACGAAAGTAACGCCGGCGCCCATCGCGATGGCGTTTGCAACAGTGTTGCTCACCGCCAAAGCCGAGCATATCCCTAACCCCACCGCGAATATGGGGTGATCGCGCGTGATCCCCAACTTCAGTATCTTGTAACCGTCAGCGCCTAAGTACTTCTTGAGAATCATTGTTTCATGCTTTCAATGGCTTTTATGTATTTATGCGATTCGCTGTTCAGTAGTTCCTCGAACGCGTTACAACTCAAGGTCGCCCCCGTCAATCCGTCCACCTCGTTTTCGCCCTTTGCTTTACCCGCTCCTGTAATTCTAAGCTCCGGAAAAATCTTTCTGTTTCTGAACCTGTCAAGAAATTCCTGCTCGCCGATTCTGCCACCTAAGCCGGGTGTTTCTTTCTGCGAGACAATAGTAACTCCTTTGATCGTCTTCAGGTCCGGCTTGAAAGCGATAGCCCCGTAAATCTCATCCTGCAATCCAGAGCCGCGGTATTCGAAAATGTACTCGCCGCCCCTGGTGACATAGAACTTCTTCTTGTCCTCCTCTTTAGCTCCTTTTACCTGGAGCGATTCAGGAAAAACTCTTTCCTCTATTTCCCTGGAAAAGACTTCTTCCAGAGTATTCTCGCCCAAAGTAATCTCCGCCGCCTTCAGAATGCTCTCCTGCAGTTTCTTTCTCGTGTTTGCTTTGATATAAGGATCCGTGAAGGCATCGACGCTCACCAGCGCAGCGGTCAACACCGACCCCAGGGCAAGAACAAACACGACCATCCGTACTTTTTCTTTCATGTTTTCACCGGCCTGTATTTGAACATCAGGACTATTTGATCGATAAGCGGAGTAAAGGCGTTCATGATCACGATGCTGAACATGACGCCTTCCACATATCCGGTAAAGCTGCGTATTAGCACGGTCAGAACGCCGCATGATATGCCGAAGCAGTATTTACCCGCCTTTGTAAACGGCGAGGTGATCGGGTCGGTCGCCATGAACATAGCCCCGAACATCAACCCCCCGGTCAACATCTGAAAGACCGGCGGGGCGATATCATGGGGCAGGAACCGGTGTCCGACCAGGGCCAATACAAAAACTGTGCCGATATAAGACACTGGAATCCGCCAGTTGCTGACCCTGGCGAGCATCAGGAATATGCCGCCCAGCACGATGACGATCCTGCACGTCTCACCCATGCTGCCCGGTTCTTTACCGACAAGAAGATCGCCGTACGAAAACAGGCGGACCAGGTTATCGTCTTCTATCCTCTTATGCTTGCCGGCCTTGTTATAAGCGGGCTCGCCCACACAATAGATTTTGACGCCGTCAAACCTGGAGTCGCCGTTCTGGGTGCACCTCTTCACTGCCGAGGCGCTCGTAAACAGGACCTGTTTGTTGGCCTCGTCCTTCTCGAACTCAACCACGTCGGGATTCACTTTACTGGCTTTGGCGGTGCTCTTGTAAGTGGTCAGCGGCGTCGCCGATGTTATCGCCTCGGGACCGGAAACGAAAGGCTTCTGCCAGTTCATCGTCATTATCGCCGGAAACGCTATCGTGATAAACAGCCTGCCCACTAATGCCGGGTTAAAGATGTTCCTGCCCGTGCCGCCGAACATCTCCTTGCCGAACATCGTGCCGAAGACAACGCCGACAGCCACAACCCACAGCGGAGTCGTGGGCGGCAGCACCAGCGGAAAAATCAAACCCGTTATCAAAAACCCCTCATGGATGTCATGCTTGCGGATAATCGCAAAAGCCACTTCGACGGCGCCGCCGGCCATATATGACACCATTATAATCGCTATGACGCGAAAGCCAAAAAAGCACACCGACGCCAGAACCGCCGGAAGAAGCGCAAGGATCACAAACGACATGTACCGCTTGATGTCTATATTGTCAACGACATGCGGAGCGCCGCGGGTTGTCTCATCGGTCCCATACAGGATGGCGTCGGCGGCGCCGATAATGGGCTTGTACCTTTGCAGGGCGGGCGCCTCATATAATCTGTCGAGCAATGACCTGATAGCTTTCATCTATTCAGCACCTCTGTATTTAATCGGTAACGACGTAGCGGCAGCAAACCCCGGCCGGCGGGCTGTTCCTACCGGGTATCCTCGTCTTCTTCAACTCCCTTGAGAGCGAATTTGGGCTGCGGACAGGGAATCCCTTCGTCGAGCAGTTTGGCTTTTCCGTCTTTGATCCATTGTCCCAGAGTGATTTTCGAAGGACACACGTATGTGCACAAATTGCATTCGATGCAATCGAATATCCCGTATTTCAGCAAGGCCTCGTCAATGACTTCCCGTTCGACGTGGTGAAAGAGCAAATGCGGAATCACCGACACCGGACATACTTCCACGCAGTAGTTGCAGGATATGCAGGGTCTCAATTCGCCGCGGAGATTTGTTTCACAGCGTTTTGTGATTTTCTCGCCGCCCAGAAAAAGCGACAGAAACGTTCGCGAATACGAATCCTTCCTGGGGCCCGGCCGCATGAAAGCAAACATCTCGCGTTTGTTTCCTTCGACGACGGCGATGATCGCGCTGCAGGTTCGATCCGCCGGCATCGACAGATCAAAAAGACCTTCGCCGGTAAGGCAGCTGTTTCGCAGGAACCGAAGATCGGCGCCCTGTTTTACCATTCCATCGATAATATGCTGAAGCGGCGATCCGACACGGACATTGACATGCAGATTTTCCTCAAAGCCCGGCCCGGCTAATGCTATTGTCCTCTCGATAACGGCCTTGCCGGCGACAACCGCGTCATAAACGGCCAGCACCGCCTGAATATCCAATACGATGACGCCGATGTTGGCCGCCAAGAGACCCGCCGGAAACTGGCGGCCCAACACCGCCGAAACGAGTATTTCATCGTAATCGGCAGGGTACCTGGGCTCCAGGCCCCGCACATCGCACCAGTCATTATCCGCAAATGCCCCGGAGACGTCGGCGATGAGACTATTGCATTCGCTGTTCAAGGCAATGCTGAATGCGGCATGGGGCAGAACCTTCCTGAGTATCTTTGTTCCTTCGGCGAAGTGCGGCAGGTTGTCGCCTTGGAGCAGGAGGCTCGATGACACCGCATACATCTCAGATTCTACGCCGTGTATGATGACATTTTCGACTTCGTCAGGGGAGATTATGGAACTGTTGAACCCTGTCGGAATGCCGTCGCGCCCCGCACCCGCTGCACCGGAAAGATATATGAGTTCTTCTATCTGCTCGATGGCCAGATTGTCCCACGCCGCCGAACAGCCCTCCAGCGACTGCCAGTCCCCAGTTCCATCCGATTCGATGGTGATTGCGGTTGTCTCGTTACCAAGATACTCTATCTTGCCTATCTTGACTATTTTGCCATTCACCGACGAATGAACCGGACTGGATATCGACTCATCATCTCGTCCTATTATCTGCCCGGCGGCGACCTTGTCGCCCATTGCCACCACAGCAGCGACTTCATCGCCAAACCCCTGCATCAAGGGGATAGTAATCGTCGCCGGTATCGCCGCCCTGATCAATTTGTCCTGCGGGCGACCTTCAAAATGCCTGAATCTGTAGCCGCCGGGAAACGCTCTGTTTTTAGCTATCATTTGCGACAGGTTCTCTCATAAACTCTCAAACGTCAAATTCCGCCTGAAAAACCGATTCTATATAAAAAGAAGGAGCAAAGCAACCCTGGCAGGACGGGTTACTCACCTGCAACCTCACCCTGTTCAAATGCTGCCTGCTCTCTTATTGAACGTGTGCCCCAAGCAATTTTCCGGGATTCGAGTGGAAATCGAACCCGAAAACAGCGTGATAATGATAATATAGTATGGTTGTCCTTGTCAAGTGCAAAAAACATTGCGTTTCGCCTGCGCCCTGACTACGATACGCCCCGATAAGGAAATTCGCCGGTCCAGTTACAGGTGGTGATAAACCGATGCTCACCGAGATATTCCTGAGAATACATGCGGCGCGTCTGACACGGCGCTATTTGGCCCCGAAAGGCTCTTCGGTGTATTCGCCCCCGCAACCGGACAGCAAAGCCCAATATCTTCTCTATATCCACATCCCCTTTTGCCAGGAGCTATGCCCTTTTTGTTCATTTCTCAGGGTCAAGTTTGAGCCTTCCCTGGCGAAAGCCTATTTTGACGCCTTGAAGAAGGAGATAGACGCCTACCATAATCTCGGATACAGTTTCAACTCGATCTATGTCGGCGGGGGCACTCCCACGATTATGCCGGACAAACTGGCCGACATTGTCTTACATGCCAAAAGCCTTTGGCCCGTCACCCAGGTCTCCGTCGAGACCAACCCCAGCCACCTGACCGGCGATATCCTCAGTGTTCTGAAAGACATCGGCGCCAATCGTCTCTCCGTGGGTGTGCAGTCTTTTGACGATCGCGTATTAAGGAGCATTCAGCGATATGACAAATACGGCTCAGGACAACAGATACGCCAAAAGCTATCCTCCGTCGCCGGAATGTTCGACACTTTGAACGTTGATATGATCTTCAACTTCCCCAACCAGACCGCCGAAATGCTCAAGGCCGATGTCAATATCATCAAGGAAATCAAAGCCGATCAGGTAACCTGGTACCCCCTGATAATCTCAAAGTCCAGAAAGCGGCAGATCGCCACAAGCTGCGGCCGGATAAACTCGCGCAGAGAGAGGCGATTATACGATATGCTCACACAGGAGTTGGCCGATACCTACAACGCCGAATCCGTCTGGTGTTTCGCGAACAGGCCGGGCTTAATCGACGAGTACCCCGTCAGCCACGACGACTACGCCGGCCTCGGCGCAGGCTCAATGGGTTACGTAAACGGCGCGCTGTACTTTAATACGTTTTCCATACCCGACTATATCCGAATGATAGAGCAAGACAGATCGCCCGTGCTTGCGGTTCGCAACTTCTCGCCTGTCGAAAAGATGCGCTTCAGCCTGCTGCTAAAACTACTCACCGGCAGCGCAAGCATCGCGGCCATGAAGACCAAATACGGCAAACGCTTCGTGCGGTGTCTTTGGAAGGAATTGCTGTTCCTTTTCATCACACGATCCGCAGTCTTCAGCAACGGCAACATCGTCTTGACCGCCAGGGGACGATATTACTGGCTAACCATAATGAGCACACTATTCGCCACATTAGGCGACTACAGAGACCTGCACACCCCGCCCCCCATTGTCATCCCGAGCGCAGCCGAGGGATCCGCTAAAACACCATCGCCGCAGAGCCTGCCCTGCCTGCCCCGAGCCCCGTCGAGGGGAGCGTAGCCGAACGGGCGATACCACAGCTTTGCGTTTTTCACTTTGCATTTTGACTTGCTATTCCCCCAACCCAACAAAACCCTAATCACCTCACCCGATTAATAACGAAGCGCATCCGGCTTTCATGGTTTCTTAAATATTCGCAGCATTCATCCGCAGCTCAGCAGTTCGATAATCTTTTGTGCGGCCGCAATGAGAACGTCCGCGTCAGCTTCTGAAATCTTCTTGCCTCGCTGAGCTTGAACGGCGTTGATGAAAGACTCCAATGAGTTAATGGATGCAACATCATTCTTTTTGTTGTCATCTTCTAATTTTTTCAGAACTGTATCTAACTTTGAAACCAGGCTGTTCTCAATTCCCCGTTGGAGTTCCAGGTCAATGATGTTCCGACCTAAAATATCTAATAGCTCCATCGGCCCAACAACAGTTACAACAACCTCATCCGGCTCGGAATTTCCTTTGCCGTCATTTACAATCAACTCTATCAAATGCTCGCCAATCCCTAATTCAACCGTCGGATTAACACCTTCCGCAATCTGCCTATAGCCAATAAACCAGAAATACCTCAACTCATCACCATCGGCATCCGTCGATCCCGAACCATCCAATTCAACTGACGCTATATCAACATTTTTACAGACAGACTCCGTTTTATCAGTCCCGGCATCCGCTATTGGTAAAGTATTCGGTGTTGGAGGATCGGTATATTCTGCTACAGGTGCGAATGCCGCCATTGACAGGCACATGCGTTTGCTTTTGCCGCTTGTCCAGCCATTTACTACCATTCCTGCTGTCGGCACAATTCTGGTTGAGCCTGCAACAGTACTGGAGCCCGGCGTAAACCAATATCTTCGGACCTGCGGACTGTCCGGATTAAGCGAAGTGCTGTGTCCGCTTCCTGCAACATCTATTATCCATGCACCACCTGTCAGAGTTGTAATATCCTTTGAAATGTAAGTGCCGCCGCCTACTGTTGTTCCTGTAACCGCTTCGGGCGGCTCCTGTTTGACATTTTCCAGCGAAAAAGCACCGCCGCCAATCCTGTCGCGGCTTTGCATTTTTACTTCAACGGTATACGTACCTGCCGAAGGCAGCTTGTCTTCGAGCATATAGAAGATCGCTGTTATATTATTATCTTCTTCCTGTGTCGAACCATCGGCAAGTGTCATGGGTACACCGTTAAATTTAGCGCCTGTGAAGGCGTCGCCACCCTCGGTTCCGACGGTAACTACGACGGCGCGGTCATTTCCGCCACCCAGATCGTGTGACCAGCTTAGAGCACTGGTCTTATCCTCCTTGCCTGAAACTGCATCCAAAGCGATCTGGCCTGTGGGTGTTGCAAAGCTGGTAACATCCGACCAATCCAAACCGGTTGGATTATCGGCAAAGGCACGGCAGTAGTAAGTCGTTCCCGCTGTAAGATCGATGATGTCCGTGCTGAAGGTCGCCGCTTGTGTACCCATACTTACCGAATGGTCCCAACAGCTTGCAACCTTCCCGGCATCGTCATCGCCATAGTAGAGGGTGACCGAGGGGGTTTCTCCACCTGTATCGGTTACTTCGCCATGGAGCGTTGCAGTAAAGTGGGTAATATCTGTCGCCGGCGAGACTGTAACAATAGGAGTGATCAGGGTGCCGGTGGTAAAGCTCCAGACAGGGCCGGCGGTGGTGCCTATACCGTTAACTTCATCTATAGCCCAGTAATAAGTTGTGTTCGAAGTAAGCAAACCCGGGTCATACGTTGTCGGTGCCTGATTACCTACAAATTCTCCGGCGTCAGGTGTTGGATCTGTTCCAAAATATACGTCGTGCGACGCGGCCCTTACACCGGCATTCCAGTTAATATCTGACGTGCGACTGACATCTGTCGCTCCGTTTGCGGGCGAAACAATGGTTGCAGGATCCGGCGGTGTAGGTAGATTTTCGCTTGCCCCGATATCCGTATTCCCTTCCGGCACAGGTTCTCCCCAAAAATCCCGCCCGCCATTGTTGCTAATCGTCAGCCCTGCATCAATGTGCGGGGAAGCCAAGGACAGTCTGTATCCGTCAAGTACATCCCTGCCATTTCTCATATCAACATTGTATGGTTCCACGCCCGGTGAAACAAACAACGAATCAGTTATGATCGGATTGATTTCTTCTGACGGCGGCGTGACATTGTAATATACATTGTTGTTATAAATTACATTCTTGCCGCCCTCCGCATCAGGTCCCATGACTCCCGAGCCTTCGCAGTAAAATATATTATTGTTGAACGTCGTGTTATCCGGATCTCTATGCGTATCGGGATATTTAATATTCGGAACTATGATCTGGGGTGTGATGTCGCTTTTAAAATAATGGGTGTTATTGTAAACTTTTATGTTATAAGCGTCGTCATCATTCGGGAATCCGTAATAATAGGCTCCATGCCTTTCATTGACACTGAGATTGTAACGGATAGTTATGTTCATGTTCGCATCTTTCATAATACCGCAAAACCACTCGTTGTTATGGCTGTAATTATACTGGATGACAGTATCTTTGCAGTTATTGTCAGCGTCAAAGCCCCCGCGGTCCTTATCGTCCCAATCTCCCGTATTGCCGTATGCTTCATTGTACTGAAAGGTTATCCCCAGTGTCGTGTGACAATAACAGGTGTGTCCGATGCTGGCACGACTACTATAGGCAAGCGTGTTGTATTCAACCATCGCATAGTCACAGTCACGAATGATCATGGAATTTCTTCCGGTGTATCCGATATAGTTGTCGGCGATATAAACATTTGTCCATGCTCCGGGACGCGAGTCGCCAACAAAGTCGTGAGCATCCACTATGCGGCCGCCGGCGTCGAGGGTAATGCCTGTACCGCCGATATATTCCATATAGTTATTGACGATTCGCAGATCGTTAAACCACCCTGCATGATAGGCGGGACCCGTATA
>QNBS01000073.1 GCA_003644175.1 Planctomycetota bacterium
CGCTCGCTGCGGATTTTGTGCGATATCCACCAGACGGCCGGGTGATGAAACAGCAGTGTCTCAACGACCGTCTGCAAGAGGTTTACCAGGTAATCGAAACGGCGAATATGAGCTAATTCATGCGCAAGGATCGTTTCGATCTGCTCCGGCGACAATTCGCAGAGGATGCTTGCGGGTACGAGTATCACGGGTTTTAGCCAGCCGATTGTCATCGGCGACTGAACGACCGCCGACTGCAGCAGCCGCACTGGATGTTTGACGCCAAGACGCCGGGCCAATTCGCTCAACATTGCGACAAAACGCTCGGGTGCGGTTGAAATACCTATGCATCGCAACCTTTGCACCGCTATCCAGCCGCCAAGGTTCCATACGCTCATCGCAAAGACCCCGACAAACCAGCAAAGAACAATGTGGCCGCTCCACGGCTTAACGGTATCGCTTAATCGACTGTACCACGGAGTCGCAGACGCCGGGACCTTTGCCGGTTCAATGTCGGCTGAGGCCGGCACTGCGGGCTCATCAATCCGCCCGGCCCCCCCGGCGGATGTCGATGAGTCGATCTTCTCAGTTATCGTGCCGTCCATTGCCACGGTGGTCGTTTCAGACGCAATGGTCGGCATGGCGCCGGCGCGTTGTCCGACAAGAACGGCGGTCGCGCAGAACAGCACCGGCAGTACAAACAGCGCGATGCAGCCGCACCAGTAACGCGCCGACGACTTTGTCCTGGGAATCACCGACAGTGCACCAGCCAGCAGCAGCGCCACAAGCACACCCTGCCACAGCGAGCCAAGCAGCGCACAACCCATACGATAGATTAACTCCGAAGACAGAAGATGCTCAAACCAACTCATTTTGTTCCCCTTTCAAATTTTCCGATCAGTTTCTTGATCTGGTTGATTTCACTTTCCGAAACCTTCGTCGATTCCAGAGCCCGCAGGACAAGCTTGTCGACGGAACCGCCGAATGCACGCTGCAGCAGGTCGTCGACAAGGCCGGTCTGGGCATCTTCCTGGCTCATCGCCGGACGGAATATCTGGGGACGGCGCGAATCGTCCTTGACGACAAGACCCTTTTCCGTCATCACCTGGACCATCTTCAGCGTCGTCGAAAGACCGGTGCTGCGATATGGTTTCAGCGCCTCGTGAATCCGGCTCACCGAACTGGCGCCCTGTGCCCAAAGCACGTTCAAAATCTGTAACTCCACCTCCGTCGGATGACTCGAAGCTCTACGCGGCATAATGTGTTCTCCTTTAGTATTGGCAGGCCGTTTATTACTATGACGAATATCTTCGTATAATGTTACACTAATTTCAACGAAAAAATTCGTAAAAAAGGAAAATTTTTCAGAAAATCGCCCTCAAGGCCGAAAAACGGGCTTTCTTGGGCGAATTTTTCGTTCATGCGGCAAATGCATAGGAACCACTGTTTGGGCCCGCCATTAGGAGAAAAACCATTGGGCATTGGGCGGATGCTCCAAATTAATGTTTTCCAAGGGAATGCACGATATTATTATTGAAATATGACAACCATAGCTTACGATTTACAAGGATAACAAAAATGATAAAAAGGATTCTACATAACCAAATTGTGCAGTCATTACAGCGTTTTCCGGCAGCAGGCCTCATAGGCGCCAGGCAGGTAGGCAAAACAACGCTGGCCAAAATGATTGCAGAAGACTGGCCGCAGGAGACTCTGTACCTCGATCTGGAGCGCCCCGCCGATTACACCGCATTGTCGGAACCCGAACGCTTTTTATCCCGGCATACGAATAAACTGGTGATCATTGATGAGATTCAACAACGAGCCGATCTTTTTCCCGTACTGCGCAGCCTGATTGACATGGACAGGCATCCCGGAAGGTTTCTGCTGTTAGGGTCCTCAAGCCCGGATCTGATACGGCAATCCGGCGAGTCCCTGGCGGGACGGATCGCATATCACGAACTCTCGCCGTTTGTGCTGAGGGAATTATCAAGAGAGCAGATGGATCTATTATGGGTTCGCGGCGGTTTTCCTGAGAGCGCACTGGCCGAATCCGAAGAAGCCTCCGTCCAATGGCGAGAGGACTTCGCAATGACATACCTGCAAAGAGACCTGTCGGCAATAGGGTATGATATTCGAATTCCGGCGATGACGCTGAGGCGTTTTTGGCAGATGCTGGCTCATACGCACGGCCAACTCGCCAATTTGAGCCAACTCGCCGCGAATCTCGAACTATCGCGGCAGTCGATTCGCAGATATCTTGATATCCTTCGAGAAACCTTCATGATCCGCAGCCTTCAGCCATATCACGCCAATCTCAAGAAGAGGCTTGTCAAGGCCCCCAAGGTCTATCTTCGGGACAGTGGAATACTGCATACGCTTCTTGGAATAAAAACATTTGAGGACTTACTGGGCCACCCGATGCTGGGAATGAGTTGGGAAGGTTTTGGTCTTGAGCAGATACTCGCCACAATGCCCCGGAGTTGGGAAGCGTTCTTCTACAGGACACAGGCAAAAGCCGAAGTAGACCTGGTATTGCAGCGTCGATTTGGAGAAGCGCCGATTCTTGTTGAATTCAAGCACTCGCAAAGCCCGAAACTGACACGGGGGTTTTGGTCGGCAAAGGAAGATATCGAACCGCAGGCCTGTTATGTGATCTATCCGGGCAGTATTACTTATCCCTTGGCCGAATCCGTTGAGGCGCTGCCATTGACAGAGATCACAAAGCTTTGGGAACAGCAGCCCCGCGATTAATTGGTTCATCACGGATTTGCGGGGGAACTGAATTTTTTGTAGGCGAGGCCTTTGAATACTGCTACTGTCTGTTTGTTTTCGTCGGTGATGATGGCCTGGTATGTGGCGACCCTTTTTGCGTCGGCGATTAGTTTTGCCTGGGCCGTCAGGGTTCCGCCGTTGGCTGCGGTTAGCCGACGACGTAATCCTTTTGCACCTTTACGACTTTTAGCAGGCCGAGCTTTGCGATTTCGTCGAGGAGTTTGTCGCCCATGTTTAATTTTACCACGTAGGCTTCGCATCCTTCGCGAAAAGCTCCAAAGATGTGTTTTGACTCGCTTTCGGAGGTCGTCATGATGACCTTCACTCCGTCGAGTCCGGCGATACCATGTTCGGTTTCATACCGCCGGATGGCTTCGAGTGTGTCATGGCCGTTTAGCCGGGGCATATTGATGTCGAGTGTGATGAAATCATAAGGGCTGTCCTGTCGGCGCGATTTGATATACATCTCAAGGCCCTGCTGTCCGTCAACGGCAAAAGAACAGTCAAAGTAATCCGAAAGCAGCATCTCAAGTCGTTCTCTGCAGACCTTGTCATCGTCCACGATAAGAGCTTTGAGTCTTTGTTTGCCGGCTTGTTCGGCCCGGATCTCCTTGTGGGTGGCAATGTCAATACCTGAAACGTGATTAATTACCGCTTCGATCCAGTCTTTGGCTTTCAAGACCATGTCGGCCTTGGCGCTTGTGTCCGTTATTTCCTCAAAAAAGGTTTCCGCCTGATGACAGAAGTTGTGGACATCGGCAAAACCTGTCATGCCGGAATCCCCTTTAATCGAATGCAGCAACCGACGTATCGCCGCCAGATTCTCAGTAATATTTTGTCCGGCTTCAAGATCCATGGCGGCAGCCTCAAGTTCACACAGCAAAGAGGTGACCGCATCTTTGTAGGTGCCCCACATATCCTCGATCATATTCGAGACGTTTACAGATGTCGGATCAGGTAAACGCTCTCCCGTTTTAAGTCCGAAAAAATCTTTCGTTTCCATCGGTACAGGCTCCAAAGAATAGCTTCAGTTTGCAGATATGGTTGTTTATCGACAATTTAGCCGGGCGGGTGAACAGTTAATTTCTGCGAAATGTACGTGATTTGACAAATTGATGTGGTTTGGGTATTTATATGGGAGCGTGGAGGTGTTTTATTCGTGTGAATGCGAACCGATAAGGCCGGTTCGATGTATTGTTGGGGGCCTTTTTTGATGTTGTGTTTTGAGCTGCCGGAATGACGAGTTTTGACGAGTACAATTTGAAGCTGATGGAGGCGAGTTTTGAGGCGTGGTCGCCGACGAAAGGCCTCGATCGGCGGGTGGCGGTGCTGATGAGCGGGGGTGTTGACAGCAGTGTTACGGCTCATCTGCTCGGCGCCGCCGGCTGGGATGTGGTTGGCGTTACGATGAAGATTCCGGTTTCGTGCGATGCGTTTAGCCGGGGCTGCTGCGGGGTGGATGCGGCGCTTGTGTGTCATGAGATGGGTATCGCGCATTATTTTGTGGATGTGGCCGAGGCGTTTGAGGAGCTGATCATCGAGCGGTTTCGCGAATCTTATGCGGCGGGCGAAACGCCGAACCCGTGTGTTGACTGCAATACGCTTTTGAAGTTTTCCTTAGTGTGGGATTTGATTGCCGAGTCGTTTGGGATAAGGCATGTGGCCACCGGACACTACTCGCGTGTCGTGGAAACCGAAGGAGGCCCGCGGCTGGCGCGGGGCAAAGACAGGTCGAAGGATCAGAGCTATTTTGTTTACGGCATCGCCGCCGAGAGGCTGGGGCGGTTTGTTTTGCCGTTGGGCGAGTATACGAAGGCGCAGGTAAGGGCGATTGCAGAGAAGCTGGGTCTGAGCGTGGCGCAGAAGCCTGAGAGCATGGAGTTGTGCTTTGCAGGCGAGGCGGATTATCGAAATGCGCTGGATGATGCGCAGTCCAATCGCCCCGGCGATTTGACGGATATGGCGGGCAAGAGAATCGGCGAGCACAAGGGGATCTCGAATTATACCTTAGGTCAGAGGCGCCGATTGGGCTTTGCCGGCGGCAAGCCGCTGTATGTGGGGCGTATCGACGCCGGGACGAATACGGTGGCGCTGGGGACGAGGGACCAGGTGAGCCGGCGCGTGATCAGGGCGGGCGATATTAATGTGCTGATCGCCGAGGAGTTGTGCGAGGGTGCTTTATTGAGCGGCAAGATCCGGTCATACGGCGATCCGAGGCCGTGCAGGGTGGCGGCCGTATCCGAAAGCGGGATTACCGTCGAGTTCGACGAGCCGCAATTTGCGCCGAGTGCGGGACAAAAGCTTGTGCTTTATGACGACGGCGATTATGTTGTGGCCGGTGGAACTATCACAGGCGACCGGCGGGATGAGACGCAATGAGAATACCGATAACGAAATATGGTTTGCCGCAGGTGGTCGTGTACCCGGCGATTGTATTGGCGGTGATGGTCGGCGCGCCGCTCGTGCTTAAGGGAAGAACGCCGACCTGGGGGGTGGTTGTTATTGAACTGCTGCTGCCGGCGGTATTAGTGTGGATATTGTCGTTTTTTCGCGATCCGCAGCGGCAGTCGCCCGACGGCGCCGACATTTTGCTGTCGCCGGCCGACGGGGTGGTCAGCGATATCGAGATTGTGGACGAGCAGACGTTTGTCGGGGGCAAAGCGCTTCGGATCGGAATTTTTTTGAGCATTTTCAACGTGCACATCAACCGGATGCCGTGCGCGGCGCGGGTTGAGAGTGTGACGTACAGAAAGGGGCGATTCATAAACGCTATGAATGCCGAGAGCGGACGGGTGAATGAGTCCAACGATATCGGCCTGACGCGGCTGGCCGAGCCGTGCGACAGGCTGTTGGTGAGACAGATATCGGGGGCGATTGCACGGCGGATCGTGTGCCGGGCGCAGGTTGGGGCGGAATTGGCAAGCGGTGAGAAGTTCGGAATGATAAAATTCGGTTCAAGAACCGAGTTGTATTTGCCGATTCGAGGTGAAGCGACATGTCGGGTCAAGGTGGGAGACAAAGTCAAGGCGGGCCTGACGGTCCTTGTGAGGTACGAATGATGCCCGAGCGGACAGACGATGCAAAAAAAAGAAAGCTGCTGAGGCGGGTGCGTCATCAGCGTCTGAAGTATATCACGATTCTGCCGTCGCTGATTACGCTGTTAAACGGTATATGCGGATTTGCGGCGATTGTATTCGCCGGCAGGGGCGTCGAGCAGATGACGGTGCGGCAAATCGAAATGCCTTATTTCGCATGGTCGGGGTATATGATCTTCTTTGCGATGATCGCGGACATGCTGGACGGGCGTGTGGCGCGGATGAGCCAGACAACTTCGAGCTTCGGGGGGCAATTAGACAGCCTTTGCGATATGATCAGTTTCGGGGTGGCGCCGGCGTTTTTGATGCTCAAGATCGTAGAGCATAAGCTTGGCGATCTGTTGGGTGAGGGGTTTGTGGTGGAAGGTTTTGTGTATCGTTTTGTCTGGCTGGCGGCGGCGTCATATATGGCGTGTGCGGCGATTCGTCTGGCGCGGTTCAACGTGGAAAATGAGGCCGACGAGACGGCGCACATGAGTTTTGTCGGGCTGCCCACCCCGGCGGCGGCGGGTGTGCCGGCGAGCTTGATTGTGTTCTATGAGGACTTGCTGCAGACTGCGGGCGCAGATTCGACGTTGTTCAAAGTAGCCGAAGGGGTGATTATTTATTCTCTGCCGTTCGTGGCGATTGGCGTGGCGATTCTGATGATCGGGCGGATTCGCTATCCGCACCTGGTGAATCTGTATTTGCGCGGGAAAAAGCCGATTAAGCATCTTCAGTGGGCGGTGGTCATTTTCGCGATGATCGTTTTCTTTTTGCAGACGGCGCTGGTGATTTCGTTCTGCGGTTTTGCACTTGCAGGCTTCGGCAAGTGGTCGCTTAACAGGATTCGCACGCTGCGCAAGTCCGCACGAAACGCCGAGCCGCCGGTGTTGACTGTGGCGACAGCAACTGATGCGGGCGATCAGACCCAATAAAGGCCGGCCAATGAAGAGAACAGAAACAATATGACAAAAAACGGTGGTGTAGACGACAAAGGCCGGGCGCTTGACGCGGTTTTCGGCGGTATCGCCCGGCGCTATGACCTGGCCAACCACGTGCTCAGTTGCGGCGTGGATTTTTATTGGCGTCGGGCTGCGGCGGCGATGGCCGCGCCCGGTGCAGGCGACAGGGTGCTTGATATGTGCTGCGGCACGGGGGATTTTGCGTTTGCATTCGCCCGCGCCCGCGCCGACACAGGTCGAATCACCGGTTGCGATTTCAGTCCGGAGATGATTGAACTTGCCGGGATCAAGGAAAGTAAATTCAAGCGTCGCCGAAAATATGCGGCGGTGGCGATGGACTGGCGGGTGTGCGACTGTGCGGCGACGGAGTTCGAGACGGAATCGTTTGATATTGTAAGCTGTGCGTTCGGGGTGAGGAATATGGCGGACCTCTCGGCGGGTCTTGAGGAAATGTACCGCCTGCTTCGACCCGGCGGGAGGGTGTGCATTCTCGATTTTTCCCTGCCGAAAAATGCGGTTATTCGGGCGGCATATCTGCCATATTTTCGCTGGATTTTGCCGGTATTGGGGGGGCTGATAAGCGGCGATTACAGTGCGTACCGGTATCTTGCCGAGTCGGTGCGACGGTGGGATCGGCAGGTGGATATAGCGGCTTTGCTGCACAAAGCCGGTTTTCGGGAGGTTGTCGCCAGGCCTTTGACATCCGGAATTGCCACGGTCCATGTCGGGCATAAACCGCCCGCTCCGGAGCGCAAGCGTTCTTGAATTGTCCCGGAGCCCGGATTGTCCCAGGCCGCCTCCCGGGCGATTGGGTCGGGGCGGCAAATTTTGCTGCGGGTTTTTGATGTAATGCCGGACCGAATCGGCTATAATGCCAAATTTCCGGAAAACGGCAAATTCGCAGTTATTGAACGGGCTGGAGACTCAACTATGCTGGAACAATTGGGTAATCCGTGGTGGGGGTTTATTGTTGTCGGGATATTCGCGGGTATCCTGAGCGGGTCATTGGGGCTGGGCGGAGGCGTTCTCCTGGTCCCTGCACTGGCGCTCGCCTGCGGATACCCCCAGAAGTCGGCGCAGGGGATGTCGCTTGCGATAATGGCGCCGATGGTTTTGTTGGGGGCGTTTCGATACTGGCGAATTGAAGCGGTCGATGTAGATCTGACGGCGGCGGCATGGGTCATCGCCGGTGCGCTTGTCGGCGTGATGATCGGAACCGGGATTGCGTGTCGGCTCCCGACAGAGGTGTTGCGGAAGATATTTGCGGTGGTTCTTGTGATTATTGCGGTAAGAATGTTTATTGGTCCGTCCATGTCGCAAAAGGCGATGGCCGAGAAGAATTTGAAATATCAAAATAATGTAAGCGCGGTTGAACCCGGAGGCATGAGTAATGAGTCAGGAAAGTAACGGGGTTGTTCGTATTTTCAGCGCAAAGGCGTGTGCGGCCCCATTGGAAAAGGCGGCAAAGCTCTATGAGGAGCAGACCGGGACGAAGATCGAAATCAGCGTGTGCAGTCGCCACTGCGCCAACCCCGTCGCCGAAGAAGCGACCGGCGAAACGGGCGGGGATGATTTTCTGTTGGAGATATCTGATGCGGGCATCCACGATCTTGCGATAGCCGGCGCCGAGTATCTGCTCGACGACGGCGAGGTCAGGGGAATCGTTCAAAGAGGCCGGCGCCGCACGATTGCGTATCGCACATCTGCGATTCTCGTGCCGGCCGACAATCCTAAGAACATTCAACGTATAGAAGATCTGGCAATGCCCGGCGTGCGAATCGCTATCTCGCTTATCGATTGTCTCAAGGGCATCTGGGAGGATATCACCGGGAGGTTGGGTCTGCTGGATGCGATCCGACCGAACATCACTTATTACGCCAACGGTTGTGTGGCGATTGTGGAAGCGGTTGCGACAGGCGAAGTTGACGCGGCGTTCGGGTGGACGGCGTTTAAGCACCTGGAGAGTGATCGTTTGAACGTCATCGAGATGCCGCCGGCCCAGCAGGTGCTGCGTGGCACAGCGGTGGGGTTGCTGTCTTTTGCCAAAGACAAGGAAAAGGCCGGACACTTCATGGATTTCCTGGCGTCTCCGGCGTCCCGCGAGTTCTACAAGGAGTTCGGCTGGTGTGTGCCGGGAGAATAGACGCGGCAACCTGATGGTGAGTTGAATGGACACGGTTTTTCTCGAGAATTGCTACGAATTCCTGCTGCTGGTGCATCTGTTTGCGACATTTGTTCTGATCGGCGGCATGACGTATATACTGTGGTATGAGTTTGACCATTGGAAAATCTTTTGAGCCGGGTTTTCATATTTGGCCCACCGTTATTAGTATGAAGGAATTGTCGGATTGAGACGTGGTAACACACCGAACAGAGGAATAAGAG
>QNBS01000074.1 GCA_003644175.1 Planctomycetota bacterium
CAAGAGTATATGCCTCAACTTCGGCATCGCCGCCGAAAACCCCGGCGGCAAGTGCAATCTGCGCTTCGACGACACCAACCCCTGCAAGGAAGAACAGGAATTTGTCGATTCCATCATCGCCGATGTCAAGTGGTTGGGCTGGGACTGGGAAGATCGCCTGTATTTCGGCTCGGACTACTTTGGGCGGATGTACGAGTATGCCGTCCAGCTCGTCAAAGCCGGCTGTGCCTATGTCTGCGACCTGACGGCCGAAGAAACGCGCCAATACCGCGGCACACTCACCGCGCCGGGCAAAGACAGCCCATATCGCAACCGAACCGTCGAGGAGAATCTCGACCTCTTTGCGCGGATGAAAAACGGCGAATTCCCCGACGGCTCGCGCACGCTGAAAGCCAAAATCGATATGGCTCATCCCAACCTCAACATGCGCGATCCGGTAATGTACCGCATCCTGCACGAATCGCATCACCGAACCGGCGACGAGTGGTGCATCTATCCGATGTACGACTGGGCCCACGGGCTGGAGGATTCGATCGAGGGCATCACGCATTCGATCTGCACGCTGGAATTTGAGAACCACCGGCCGCTCTATGACTGGTTTCTCGACCGGCTGGGCATTCACCATCCGCAGCAGATCGAATTTGCCAGGCTGAATCTGACATATACGGTGATGAGCAAGCGCAAACTGCTGCGACTGGTCGAGCAAGGTCTGGTTGGCGGCTGGGACGATCCGCGAATGCCCACGATCTGCGGGCTAAGACGACGCGGATATTCGCCGGCTGCCATTCGCAACTTCTGTAAGCAAATCGGCATTAACAAGTTCCCCGGCACCGTCGAAATCGCGCTGCTGGAGCACTGCCTCCGCCAGGACCTAAACAAGCACTCCGCCCGCGTCATGGCCGTGCTGAAACCGCTCAAGGTCGTAATAACCAACTATCCCCAGGGGCAAAGCGAAGAACTCGACGCAATAAACAACCCCGAAGACCCCTCGGCGGGAATACGCAAAGTCCCGTTCTCGCGCGAGCTTTACATCGAGCAGGATGACTTCATGGAAGAGGCCCCGAAGAAATTCTACCGCCTGGCGCCGGGCAGAGAGGTGCGTCTGCGCTATGCTTATTTCATTACCTGCACCAACGTGGTCAAGGACGACCAGGGCGCCATAGTCGAAGTCCACTGCACCTACGACCCGGCGACAAAAGGCGGCGACTCACCCGACGGCCGAAAGGTAAAATCCACCCTCCACTGGGTCTGTGCCGAAAAATCCATCCCCGCCGAGGTGAGACTATATGACAACCTCTTCACAAAGGAAAACCCCGACGACGCCGAAGACGGCAAAGACTTCACCGCCAACCTGAACCCCGACTCTCTGAAGATACTCACCGACTGCCGAGTAGAACCGTCATTGGCCGGCGCAAAGCCGCTTACACGGGTGCAGTTTGAGCGATTAGGCTATTTCTGCACCGACACCGACACGGAAAAACACGACAAACTCATCTTCAACCGAACAGTAACCCTCCGCGACGCCTGGGCCAAAATCCAGAAGAAAGCACAACAGAAGAAATAAACAGCACGCTCGCCGCGGACGTGTCAGGGATTATTGCGTTTTGAGTTCCCGGATTTCTTTCAAAAGCCGCTCCAGCGAATCCCTTACGTTCAATTCATCCGACTGACGAGTCTTTGGAGAAACTCTTTCTGGCTTGTCATGCCGGAACCTCGCCTCCGCCAAAGGCGTCATTGAATAATGCCCTGTCGATGGTAAGGCCGAGCGCCGCTCGCTGGATTTCCTCGGCGCTGTAGTCGGGGTGTCGCCGGCGGATGCCGGATTCAACTATGGACCGAAGATTGTCGCTCAGTTCAAACATCATCTGCGCCCTGTCGCTGATATCCATCTTCCGCAGAGCCTCGATGTGCATGGCAAACGAATCCGCCGTCGTATCCGATGGTATTAAAGCAGTATTTTTTTCCATAAGCCCGCTTGCAACTGTACGCATTTCTGAGCAACTCATAAATACCGAATATCACATCTAATGATACGTCATGGCTAACAGTATTTCAACCCAATCCCGCCCATGCTCACGAGCAATCGGCGAAATTGCGACACAAAAACCGCCATTTCGCATATTTTTCGGAAAATTCCGGCTTTTCAGGCGAATCAAAGGTGTCCGGTACTTTTTTTGGCACAATAACCCTATTTCCCACAAGCCTTTAGCTCGACTGGCGTCACTAGGAACTTTATCGCATCTTTCCCCAACAAAACACCTGTCGCGTCGCAGGCTTCGCCGTAGATGGAACAAAATCCGCAATTTTCACTTCCCAATCATCTAAACCGCCCGCAACCAATTTGTCAACCAAAAACCACCCCCATCCGCAGATGGCCGCAGATAACCGCAGATATTGTGACTGATCCACCCAACCCAAAACCTCTGTTCCATCTGCGCCCTCTGCGCCATCTGCGGACAGCTTTTTTCCCTTCGTGGTTAATTTCATTTAACATTTGACAAATATCAAACAGCATGGTATAATGCGTTGCGTAATTAAGGATAAAGCAACACCAAAAACAGGGGGAATTACAAACCGTGCCTACGCACCCGCCGCATCACGTTTCGAGCTTGGCATTTCGAATTTCGGGCTTGTTTAGGATTTCGAGCTTAGGATTTAGAATTTCCCCCGTCGAAGCAAAGCGGATATCCCGAAGGGAGTTTACCCGCCGAAGAAGGGCCTGTGGCGGATCGGGGCGTATTATGCAAAACGAACCCAATTCCCGTTTACCAGGTGTCCAACCACCCCCAAAAAATCAAAACGAACCCAATTCCCAACCACCAATATACAATCTACAATATACAACCCCCCGGCCGGGCCAAAATTCACCGCACGACCTAATGGTCAACCGGCGAGCCCAGAAAAGCCTTCAGGTCGCCGAGTTTTGCCTGCAGCAGTTCCTCGTCCTGCGCTTCGACATTCAGCCTCAACAGCGGCTCGGTATTGCTGGGCCGACAGTTGAACCACCACTGGCGAAACTGAATCGTCACGCCGTCCAGGTCGTCAATCTGACCCTGACTGTACTTGCGCTTCAGTCGCTCCATCGCACCGATTTTATCCTCAACTTCAAAGTTGATCTCGCCGCTGCCTGCATAGCGCCTCAGCGGCCTGATCAGTTCGCTCAGCGGCTCGTCGGATTCACTGAGAATGTTCAGAATATGCACCAGAGTGATCATGCCCGAATCGGCGTAATAATTGTCCCGATAATAGAAATGACCGCTCAGCTCGCCGCCGAACACCGCATGACTGTCGCGCAGAGTCTTCTTCATATAGCTGTGCCCCACCCGCTCGCGACGAGGTATCCCACCGTGCTTGATAATCTCTTCCTGGACCACGTGGCTGCTGCGCAGATCATAAACCACCGCCGAACCGGGATTGTCCCTCAGAAAATACGGAACCATCAGCGCCGTAACCAGATCACACGTGATATTAATCGCGTTTTCATCCACCATCATCAGCCGGTCGGCGTCCCCGTCAAAGCAGATGCCGACGTCGGCTTTCTCACGGAGCACCACCTCTTTCAATCCCGCAAGGTTCGCCTCCACCAGCGGATTCGGATCGTGAACAAAACTGCCGTCATGCCGCAGGTTCAACCCGATCATCTCTATCGGCAGATCCGCAAAAATCGCCGGAACCACCTTGCCCGCCATACCGTTGGACGCATCGATCACCACCTTCAACCGCTTGAGCCGGGGATTTAGAAACTTCAGCACATGCTCGGCGTATTCTTCCGTCAGGTCGCACTTTTCCACAAGCCCGTCCGACTGGATCCGCGTGTGCAGCAATGACATCGCGATATGTTTGATTTCCTTCAACCCCGTATCGGCGCCGATCGGCTTGGCCTCTTTGCCCGAAATCTTGAACCCGTTGTACTGCGCCGGATTGTGCGACGCCGTAACCTGCACTCCGCCGCAGGTTCCCAGGTGATTGATCGCAAAGTACATCTGGGGCGTGTCGATCATCCCGATGTCAATCACGTTGGCGCCCGCCGAATTCATCCCCTCCGTCAGAGCCTTGGCAAGCGCCGGACTGTGCGTCCGCATATCGTGCCCCACACATACCGACTGAGCATTCGCCTGGCCCCGCTCATAGCCCCGCAACAGCGAACGCAAAAACTGCGCCGCACCATGACCGATCTTCCAGGCCGCCGTTTCGTCCACCTGATCCGGGTAAACGCCCCGAATATCGTACGCTTTGAAGATTGAAGGGTCCATCTCATGCTCCAATAAAACAGTAATCAACCATCCTGATATCAGCTTAATATACTACGGCAAAACGCAGAATATGTCAACAACTCCCCAAAAAACGTGATCTGCAACCAATCAGTTACAAAAAAAACCGAAGTTGCCGAATCGCTGATTGACAGATATCCGCCCGGACTGTTTAATTGTCCCCAATGTACTAATCGGCGCCCGTAGCTCAATTGGATAGAGTTCCGGACTTCGAATCCGAAGGTTGCAGGTTCGAGTCCTGCCGGGCGCGCTTACACAAAGCTCTGTGAGTCAAGCACTTGCAGGGCTTTTTCCTGCAAATTCCGCCGCCGCGAGAAAAACATTCGGAATTTCTGCACCTATGGACGACAACATGAACAGACACACCAACAGAAGGCAATCCCCACTTGGCGCGATCCGGCGCACAATGTCGGCGTCGACAGGAATTGCCGGCGGCCTTGTCCGTTGCCTGCCCCTGAAATGAAAACTCCCACAAGGTGGCAGAGAACCACCCAAATAACAAGTTCGTGTACGGCCTGATTATCGGTAGCTGCAAAACGTTTTTTTGAGTTTACTTTATGCCACAAGACCGCCCTGCATGTTGTAACTTCCTGCAAATACACGTCTTATCTGATTTGGCGGCAATCGTTACCTCTGTCACAAACAAATACGTGTGGATTTGGCAAGCAATCTTTCCGAGAGATTACAATGTGCGCGACCACGTGGCGCCCGCTATCGCTGATTGTCCGGCGGGCTGACGGCGCAAGCTCACGGATACCGATGTGGGCATGAAGGATACAGAAAAGAGTTTTAGGTGCATTGAAGATTCAGGAGGCCTTTGTGGGCCCTGAAGAGAAAGACAATCCGCCTCAAGGCGCACCTGCAATAGTCCAACAAGAGCAGACGCCTAAAACCCGTTCTGCGTCAGATGAGATTGCAGCAAGAGCCATTGCGCAAGAACATGGCGTTGAATTTGTCAAGCTCTCCGAAATAGAGCTTTCCCCCCATGTAGTTCGGCTCTTGCCGCAATGGCTTGTTGCCCGGCATAATGTTATAGCGGTGCGGTTTGAAGGAAACACACTGTATGTGGCGACGACCGACCCATTGGATTTGCCGACGCTGGACAAGATAGGCCTGGTGACCGGATTTACCGTAAGACCGGTGGTGGCCATCAAGAGAGATATCATGCAGGCTATCGGGCGTCATTACGGCGCCGAGCAGATGAGCAAGCAGGGGATGATT
Source organism: Planctomycetota bacterium (assembly GCA_003644175.1). Classification (GTDB taxonomy): domain Bacteria; phylum Planctomycetota; class Phycisphaerae; order Sedimentisphaerales; family Anaerohalosphaeraceae; genus B28-G16. Next base: position 5,493 of record QNBS01000074.1, read on the forward strand.
GACGCCCGATTCAACCGGGAGGAGGCCGAACAGGTATCCGAAAAGATCGAGGACCTGATTCTTTCCGATGAGGCGGGACAGATCGTTCAACTGATAAGCTCGGTGATGAAAGAGGCCATGGACTTGATGGCGAGCGATATTCATTTTGAGCCGGGCAATAATGAAATGCGTGTTCGTTTCAGAACCGACGGAATACTCCGGGATGTGATGACAATTCCGTCAACGATACAAAAGGAGGTCACTTCCCGCGTAAAGGTTCTTGCAGGACTTGATATTACCGAAAGGCGAAGGGCCCAGGACGGGCACATAAGTCTCAACTACAAGGGAGCGGATTACGACCTGCGTGTTTCGGTTGTGCCGACAATAGACGGTGAAAAGACGGTTCTTCGCATACTTGACAAAGAAAGGGTGTCATTTAACCTCAGCAGTCTCGGCATTGATGCAAAGGAAAATGACCTCATTGCAAACGCCATAAGCAGGCCCTACGGCATGATACTTGTTACCGGGCCGACGGGCAGCGGAAAAACCACGACTATGTATGCGATGCTGCAGAGCATTGATGCGATTGAAAAGAACATCATAACAATTGAAAATCCGGTAGAGTATAAACTTGACAGGATCAACCAGATACAGATTGATCCCGACAAGGGAGAGACTTTCGCCGGCGCCCTGAGGTCGATTCTCAGACAGGACCCGGATGTAATAATGGTGGGCGAGATAAGAGATGCCGAGACCGCCAAGATAGCAGTGCAGGCTGCTCTGACGGGGCACCTTGTCCTGGCCACTCTGCACACAAACGATGCAACAACCGCCATTACCCGACTGAAGGAGTTTGGCGTCCCGTCATTCCTCATAACCTCGTGTGTCATAATGGCGGCGGCCCAGCGCCTGGTCAGGAAAGTATGCCCGGACTGCACCGAGCAGTATGAACCCGACGAGAAAATATTGCACTCACTGGGCGTCAACCAGCGCCCGGACGGAGGATTTGTACACGGTAAGGGCTGCAACTGGTGTTTTAACACCGGCTTTCAAGGCAGAGACGGCGTATTTGAACTGCTGACCGTCGATGATGATATTCGAGACGCCATAATGGACGACAAAGGCGCCATGGAAATCAAGAAGATGGCTGTTGCAAAGGGAATGAAGACGTTGCTCGACGCGGCGAAATCGAAAGTCCGGCAGGGACTCACCACCGCAGAAGAAGTAAGACGGGTAATAACGCCGGAGAAATTCTGATGACGGCATATTGCTACAAAGTTCACGATTCAAAAGGCAGGATATTCAAGAGCACCTGCCAGGCCAGGAGCGAGGCGGCTTTGCGCTCGCAACTTAAAGCATTGGGATATGCCGTAAATTCAATTGTGCAGAAACCGACAAGCTGGATTTCGAGAGAGCATGAAAGCGTAAGGCCGTGCGACATAGTCAGTATGTGCCGGCAGTTCTCGATCATGTACAACTCCGGGCTGGATCTGATGGACTGCCTGCAGACTGCGGCCAGGGAGAATGAAAGCAAGCGGCTTACAAGGATTTTGCACGAAATACACGACCGAATTGCAAAGGGAAGCAGCATGGCGGATGCGTTTGCCGGATACCCGGATGTGTTTTCGGCCTTCTTTATCAATATGATCAGGACCGGAGAGGTTACCGGCAAGCTCGATTATGTACTCGACAAACTGTCGATATACGTGGAAAAACAGTATGATCTCAAGAGAAAAATTCGGACGGCGCTTACATATCCAATCATGGTTATTATAGTGCTCCTGCTGGTTACCACGGGGGTGATAGTCGTTGTTGTGCCGGCTTTTTCCGAGGTTTACCTGAAACTTGGCGTGCAGCTTCCCGCGCCGACGCGTGCGCTTATCTTTGTCTCCGACCATCTCGCTTACATATTCATGGCGACAATCGCACTGCCCGGCCTTTGCTGGATAACCTACGGAAGACTGCATCACATCGATGCGATAAGACGCCGATTAGACAGAGCCAAACTTGCCATACCGGTTTATCACAAGATTGTACTGCTTAAATTCCTGCAGACGTTGAGTCTTGCGATTTCGGCGGGGACGCTGTTGTCGGATGCGATAGGCATTTCCATGAAGGTTGCCGCCAACACCGCTGCGACGGAAGCCGCCGACATGATTCGCAGCAGCATCGAACGCGGAAGGACAATTACCGAGGCGGTAAAACTGCACGATTTTTTCCCCCAGTCGGTTGGGCACGCTTTTGCGGCAGGGGAAAAATCCGGCGAACTCGAGAATATATTGACCAGATTCGCCGTCGGGATGGAGCGCGACGTCGATGAGGAAGTAAAGAGGATGATTACAAAAATAGAACCGATGATAGTTCTCGCCCTGAGCATGGTGATAGGCTTTGTCATGTTGGCGGTATATTTACCGATTTTTGACATAATGAAAATGATACGTTAACGATATCGAAAAAAGTTTGCATTGTCGACAATGGAAACGGTGTAGTGTTAAGAGAAAGAAAAGGTGTTGTATGAAAAGGAAAAGAGGTTTTACTTTGATCGAAGTGCTGGTGGTGGTGATCATCCTGGCGGTGCTGGCGACGATAGTCGTTCCCAGGATCGCCTCGTCCACCGGCGACGCAAAAAACGCCAAGTGCTCGGCTAACTGGTCCATGTTAATCAGGGCTCTTGAACTTTACGGGGCCAACAATAACGGCGATTATCCGGCGGACCAGACCGCCTTCGACGCCGACATTTTGAACGAAGATATTTACTTTCCGCATGGAGCGCCTACCTGCCCTTACGGCAGCTCCTATACGTATGTGAATACTTCGGGATCGGAGACCGTAACTGCGCATAACCATTAGGCGGTGTTTTTGTCGGTTGGATGAAGCATGAAGCAGAAGTGCAACAGAGTTGCTGCAGGCAGGTCTGCTGCGGCCGGAAAGGGTTTCACCCTGGTGGAACTCATTGTGGTCGTGATGATACTGGCCATACTGGCCGGTATTGTTGTTCCACGCGCCGGTTGGAGCACGATCGGCACTATGGAGTCGGCGACGGCGGGCGATCAGTTTGCAGCCTGGCTCAGGCTGGCGCGATCGCTGGCTATAACGCACGCCTCGGCCAACGGCAGCGGGTACAAGGTGGTCCTGTCGGCGGGTTCCCCATATACGTCCTACCGGATTGTCAATGCCGATACATCGGCCAATGTGAAGGCGGCAGTGAGCATACCGGACGGCGTAATCTGCACCGGCGACAGTGAGATTCAGTTTACACCCGTGGGTAATGTGGCCGGCGGCGCCCAACTGTCGGTGCAATTTACCAAAAACGACGACACCACGGTCGTCTCCGTATCGCCTGTGGGCGGAAGGATAACAGTTGCCAGGTGAAGACGCTTAAACGAAAAGGTTTTACACTGATTGAGTTTCTGGCGGCGATGCTGATTCTGTCGGGCAGCATCGTTACTGTGTTGTTGTACAGCGCCGACAGCCTCTCGGTGAGTATGGATGTGGAGCGAAGAGTCAAGTCCGCATTATTTGCCGAACGCGAAATGGAGAAGATAAAGAACACGCTTCGTA
>QNBS01000075.1 GCA_003644175.1 Planctomycetota bacterium
ATCGAATACGCCGAAAAAACGGAGCACCACAATAACTAACAGGACAAATGCCGGCACAGGTCAAATGCCCTTATTTAGGATTTCGGATTTGAGCAACGCTCCCAATCTACAATTGCCTTGCCATACCCTTTGCTTAGGGCATCTCCAGCCCGACCTCGGCCATGACCTTCTGCATATCCTCCCAGACCCGGCGGCGGTTATCCGGCGAATAATTCCTCAGCAAGTAGGCAGGGTGATATGTCGGCATCAGCTTGACCGGCGGCGCATCCGGCGAAAAGTAATAATCGTGGAACCTTCCCCGGAGCCGTCCGATGGCCTGATTCGTATTCAACAGCGTCCTTGCCGCATGGGCGCCCAGGGCAACGATAACCTCCGGGGCGATGAGAGCCAACTGCATCTGCAAAAACGGCAGGCAGGCGATTATCTCATCGGGCCGGGGGTCGCGATTGCCCGGGGGGCGACACTTGAGGATATTGCATATAAAGACATCGCTCCGCCGCATGCCCATGGCGTTGATTATCTTATCGAGAAGCTGACCCGCCCTGCCGACAAAAGGTCTGCCCTGGGCATCCTCATCGGCGCCGGGCGCCTCGCCCACGAAGACAATTTTCGCATTCGGATTGCCCTCGCCCGGAACGGCGTTGGTGCGACTCTCGCCCAGCCCGCACTTGCAGCAGGCGCCAACCTCGGCGGCAATCGCGGCGAGCCCCTCAGCGGCGGCAGCGCCGTCGCCACCCGCCTCGCCTTCATCCGGCACGCCGGTGAGCCCCTCGGCCAGCGCAAAATCACCCACAAAGAACATGTCCATCTCGACATGCTGCCGTGCGACTTTTTTCAGATCGATCTTTTCATCCATAATCACGCAGTATAGACGTAACCGGGCCCCGGGACAATCTATTTTCAAAAAAAGCCCGACCCCGAACTGTCATTCCAGGTCCCTCAAAGACGACCTGGCGAAATGATGGATCAATGACAGGATAACGGCGCTGATCATGACCGTCAGCAGCACGTCCCATGAAAAGCCGCCCACGGCAATCCCAAGGGCCGTACCTGAACCGGGAGGATGCTCCACATCAACAACCACCATCACGAATATCGAAAAACCGACCGAAAAGGCGTAAACCATCGCAAGGATGTATTCGGAATCCGACGGCGCATATTTCATAATCAAAACGCTCAGGCAGCCCGAAATCAATCCCACAATATGGCCCCCGATAACATTTATGGGTTGAGAAAGCGACTTCTGCGGGAGAGCAAAAACCAAAAAGGCCGTGGCGCCTATGGAGGCGACTATGACCGATCTGTATACGCCCAGATAGAGCATAACAACGAAAATCACACATGTAGCGAACAGACTCTGCAAGACGTAGTTCTTCCAGTGCATCTTGAACTCTGACACCATCGAGGCGATAGATCGTTTCATGGGTTTTCTCCACGCACAATCTCATACATGTGTTCACTCATGCCGATCCGCTTCATCTCGAAGAAGGGTTGGTTCGCGGCGCAGCGACCTTCTTTTCAATAATGCCTATCCTGATCTCGTTGCCCGGCACATCGTTCCACTTTCCCGGCTCAGTCTGGTTCAGATGCGGCGCCTTGGAATTAATGATCACATAATGCTGATTCTTCCGGTAATTGTCCGGCTCAGGCGCCGCCCAGTTAAAGTACTTGACCTCCTCGCCGTTGACCGCTGTCCACTTTCCCTCTTCGGCCTCGTCGGTCAGACCCGTCCAGTACTCGGTATCGGCGCCGAAGGTCTTGACCAGCCAGTCGTTTTCCTCCTTGTCGTTGATGACCACAAGATGCCCGCCGTTTGTCGCGGCATATTGTTTCGCCGGATGCCACGGCAGCCCAAAGGGAATGAGTGCATAACAAGTTCGCGTCTTGGGGTTAATGTACCATTTCAGATCGTCGCCTTTTTGGGCGGATGCATCGACCTTTCTCTGCAACCCGGCCAACTGCTGCTGCAGTTTGAGATTCCGGGTTTGCAGGCCGCTTATCCTGCCTTCGAGTTTCTTCTCGGACAGCGCCAGCCTAACGGCAATCTTCTTGTCGACCATCGCATCGATATTAGCCAGCGCCTCTTTGTTCGCCCGGGCGAGCCGGCCGGCCGCATCGATACTGTCCTGGCTGTCCTGGAACGAACCTTTGGTCTTGAGCAGCGCCAGTCCCATAAGCAGAATCAAGAGCAGGATAATCGCATAAGCTGCCGTATTGAGGATCGGCTTCGTGATGCTCATGACTTTTCTCCTTCGTCCGTGTCAATCATAACAGTCTCTCTTTCGGCGACATTCCAAAGATTCGACAGGCCGCCGGTTCTGTATAACCTGAAAAGGCAGTAGTCTATACGCTCGGTGCGACAAATTCAACCTTTTACCTGCATCGGGAGAGAACATTTTTGACAGTTCAAGGCGGATTTAAGATTACAGGAGCCGAACAGAGAAAAATATCAGCCGGAACGGGTGCTGCACCGACTGGCGCATCATGACGCAGGATGGTAGAATATGGCGCGGAAAAAGTTGAAAAAATTTACCGCCGATTAGCGGCGGCGGAGTTTTAAAATAATCAGTTGCCAAATTTGTGTTTTTCTACTATTGTGAGCAGTATAAATGGAAGATGTCAAAGAAATCCTGAAAGCAGCAATTCGGAACCATCAGGCGGGCAACCTGCAAGAGGCGGAGCAATTGTACGGCCAGGTGATAGAAGAGAATCCCGATCATCCGCTTGCATTGCATTCTCTGGGCATAGTTGCTCACCAGAGGGGTCAAAACGATGTCGCAGTTGGTCTGATTGCCAGAGCAATTTCATCCAATCCTCAAATTTCGCAATTCCGCAATACACATGGTCTCGTGCTTGAGGCCATCGGCAGGATTGACGAGGCGATCCGCTCTTATGAAAAGGCAATATCGCTTGATCCGGATTACGCCGAGGCATATCTGAATCTGGCTATTGCCCTTCAGTCAAACGGCGATTTCACCGCTGCTGTTGAAAAATGCAACCAGATCATTTCACTTTTTGGCGATTCGGCCCAGGTGTATAATTTGAGAGGCTACTCGCTTCAACAGCAGGACAATTTCAGTGAAGCGATTGAAAGTTATCGTCAGGCAATTCGGTTGGAGCCGGACTTTGCCGAGCCGTACAATCACATTGGGGTAATCTTTAATGTGCAGGATAGATATGCCGAGGCGGCTGAGAATTGCAAAAAAGCCCTGGAACTGGCCCCGGATTATGTTGAGGCCTGCAACAATCTTGGAGTGGCTCTCAATGGAATCGGGCGGTACGCTGAGGCGATGGAAAATTATCAAAAAGCAATCAGCCTCGATCCGGAGTATGCCGAAGCCTGGTACAATTTAGCCAACTGCCTGCGAAACCAGAATCGGGGCGCCGAGTCGATTGAAATTTACAGGAAGGCTGTTCGGATTAAGCCGGACTATGCCGAGGCGCACTGGAATCTGTCGCATTCGTTATTGTTGACAGGAGAGTTTTCTCAGGGGTGGGCTGAGTATGCATGGCGTCGCAAACCCGAGTTGAAAATTATATCGTATCCCCATCAGTACGAACAGCCGTATTGGGACGGTTCGTCATTTGTCGGCAAGCGCCTTCTGGTGCACTACGAGCAGGGATTCGGCGACAATATTCAATTTGCCCGCTATTTGCCGATGGTCAAAAGTCGCGGCGGGACAGTCATATTGGAGACAAGAGCACCGCTGTACAGGCTCTTTGGGCAACTTGACGGGGTGGACGAATTTGTGAAAGCCCGTCCGGATGGAAAACCCCCTGATGTTCGATTTGATCTTCATGCTTCTCCTTTGGATATGCCCGGGCTGTTTGAGACTACGCTGGAAAATATTCCCTGTAAGATTCCTTATCTTTATGCCGAAGCCGCAAAAACCGCATACTGGCGTGACAGAGTTGACAGCGAATCTTTCAAGGTTGGCCTGATGTGGTCAGGCTCCCAATTGCACGGCAACGACGCCAACCGCTCCTGCCCACTGAGACATTTTGCCGCCTTAACAAAAATCGAAGGTGTAAAGCTGTATGGTCTGCAAAAGGGGCCGGCCGCCGGTCAGATAGCGGAATTGGCGGCGGATATTGCGGTAATCAATCTTGGAAAAGAATTTGAAGATTTTGCCGACACGGCAGGGGCCGTTGAGAATATGGATTTGGTCATTTCTGTCGATACTTCCGTGCTTCATCTTGCAGGCGCTATGGGTAAGGCTGTCTGGGCTCTTTTGCCGTTTGTGCCGGACTGGCGATGGATGCTCAAGCGACAGGACAGTCCCTGGTATCCGACTATGAAACTTTTCAGGCAGGACAGACCGGGCGACTGGCCGGGCCTGTTCGAACGAGTGGCCCGGGCGCTGCATGATCTGATTAAGGATTTGTAAAAAGAATATCTTCCATTTTTAGCCGGTTATGGCTAAGCAAGCAGATCATCAGAAAAGGCGGCACTGTTTTACACGGTCAATCGAAAGTTATTTCGCCGGGAAACAAGCGGCAATTAGCAAAAACGTCCTTGAGAGAACACTGATGAAGCGGGTCCGCCTCAAGCTTGCCGCCGCGATCCAGAAGGGTTTGATAATCCAGGGCGACAATAAAGTTCTCGGTTTTTGTCGGCAACTCAAGCAGTTCTTCTCGACTGACTGTATAGACTTCCATTTCCGGCATAACTTTCCCCAGAAGTGAACACGTCTCCTGTGAAATTGGATGGGACTCAAGAATTACTTTCCGGACGCCTGGGACGGCGGAGATAAGGATGTTAAGGCGTTCAACCACCATTTGCTTAAGGTAGGCTCGTTCATATTCCAAAACCGTCTCATCCTTGACTAAACCGTATGCTCTGGCGCGTAGTAAAAAGTGGCGCCCGGTTAACAGTTCACCTTTGAGTTTAGAGAACAGGACTCCCTGAAGATATGATTTGGCTGCCGCTTCACCTACCAACGCCGCATTTTCCCTAAAAGAGCTGTTGCCCATTTTTCCCAAATAGACTTCAAGGTCGGCATGATACATGTCATGGTACCATCCCTCTGTAAGACCAAATTCACACCTTGGTACGGTCTGTACATGGTGATAAAGAACGTCCGGGATCACTGCTATCGCCCCATAATCCAGCATCTTACCGAGCAAATGCCAATGGCCGAAGGAACGTTTGTCGAATGTGGTAATACAAAAACGCTGACATGGCTCGGTTCTGATTACAGGAGACCAAAGAAGTCCAAATTTCATAAGAGCGATCTTCTTTGATTTTAAACCTTTCGGCAAGATCACGACTTCATCGGTTTTTTTGTACGTTTCGACGGTTTCCCGTGTTGGGTCGGTTTCGGCGTATGACCCAAAAACACCGATTATCTCATCGTTCTCTTGCATCATCTTTACAGCTTTATTGATGCCTTCAACAACAATTCTGTCGTCATCACAAAACAGATACATATATTTTCCCGTGGCCATAGACCCGGCTACGACAGCGTTTTCCGTCATGGGTATTTCTTTATCAAGTCGGACATATCGGAATCTCTCCCATTTTGTCCTGAAATCCTCCAGCACATCAACCGTGTGGTCGCTGGAGCAGTTATTGGACACCACAATCTCGGTTGAAGTATCCAGGGTCTCGGCTAAGTGGGCAAGTGTTTTGCGCAGAATTTCCGCCCGGTTAAAGGTTAGTATACATATACTCAGAAGCGGTTGGTCTGTTTTTTGCATTAGGACTAAGCCTTTCAAGTTCTCAATTGAATCTACTTCACACATTTCAGAAAACCGTCCGGCGCGACGGTTATCAGAAGTTTATTCTCAATCTCCTTGTCGACCTCAAAGCGGTCGTTTGTTTTCAAGAACTCCCAGACAGCGGTCTTTGGGTTGTTGCCTTTCCCCCAAGGACGGTCTGCGAAATACTCGTCCGGCACATCTTCCACCACGGTATCGAAAACGACAAGATAGCTTCCCTTCTTGACCAAGGGCGAATACAACTCCATCTCTTTGAGAACATGTGCGTGAGTATGGTTCGAATCGAGAATAACGAGAACCTGCTGTTTCCCCTTCGCAAGATCATAAACCTGTTTTGCCACCGTATCGTCGATCGATGAGCCTTCGATCATTGTGATGTGCTTGAACATGGGATGCTTTTCAATCTCGACTCGGTTGTGTTCCCGGATGTCGATGTCGATACCGAGCACCTTACCCTTATTGATCACTCCTGTTATCTCCAGCAGGGCAAGTATCGACGCACTAATAACAAGTGATCCCCCATGCGCTATCCCGGTTTCTATGATGAGATCAGGTTTTACCTGCCAGATAATTTCCTGCATAGCAAGAATATCCTGAGGGTATTGTATAATTGGCCGTCCCATCCAAAAAAAATTATATGAATACTTAGATGTTATTGATTCCAGAATAAAAGAATCTGTTGCTTTTAGCAGGTTTTTATTTTTGCTATTTGCCTTCACCCTTTCGAATCGCTCTCTTCTAAATTCCTCGGTTGAATCCATTAATTTCCTTCCATAGCAAGCGGTATCCGTTCCGGTCAAAAGGAATCTCTCACTCACTAAAATTCCCAATAACCCCAAACTATACATGCACATATAATTTTTTTGGCGTCCATGTCGATTGTGATTTTCATGTAAAGTAACACCCTATATCTAATAATTGCAGTATTTGGCCATTTTCTTTCAAAAGCGACAAATTCTCGTCTCGGTAATTTGGGTTCATCAGCAAAGCTGATTTCACGCCGCGTTCCGGCAGGTCCTGATAGGAAACAATAGGGTGGCCCGTTCCAGGAATGTAACCGGCCTGTTTCTGCGGGTTAAGATCGACCACACAGTCAACCAACTTGCGCGTCGGATCTATCAGGTTTGCAAAGGACACCCCCTTCGCTCCTGCCCCCCATATCGCGATGTGTCCATCGAATTTCCGCAATTCCCGTTTCATATATGCCACGAATGCGGATTCGTGGGAGGCATAATCCATGGCGGCTTTGGTTATACCGTCCTGGCTGGTATGGTCCTGGCGCTCACGTATCTGCGCCTCAAGCCAAAGATATTGGCTGCCAAATATCCGTTCAATTTCTTTGATGGCGAAGCCGGCTCTTTCGAAAAGAGCGTGCAGCGAGTTATTGGAAAAATAGGAGCAATGCTCATAGCAGATATCCCAATAAGCTCCATTTCTGAGAATCCACTCAAAACATGGCGTTTCAAAAAACACTCTGGCGTCCGGAGACTCAGAAAGAGCGGCTTTAATTTGCAGCAGCAGGTCAAATGGGTTGGGCACATGCTCAATAACGTGGCGACAGATTACGACATCGGCTTGTGTGTCGGATGCTCTATGATCATAAAAGCGTCTTTCAAAACGGAGACGCCCATCCATCTCGGTGTCGGGCCCACGATAGGCAGGATCAAATCCAATACCTTTATTGGACGCTTCTTCTTTCTCAACCAGCTTACGTAAAAACGACCCATTGCCGCAGCCAACTTCGACGACCGTGCAATTGTTAACACCCTTTTGAAAGAGGAGTCGATTTGCCAGATCATCCATGTAATGCATATAGGCTGCCGAGTATGTCTGTGAGTTATCATAAGTAGAATCATAATGCATTTTAGACAAATCAAATTTCAGATTACCGACGAATCCACAATATTCGCAACAGGCAAGCAGGATGGAACCTCGTTCAATATCCATGGCTTGCCGTCGCTGGCTGAACAAAGTGTGCATATGAACAGGGCTGTTCTTTCGTGAAAAGAATTGCGTCAAATTGTTTCGGCCGCATGCGGAACATTGATCCCCACTTGGTTTCGTGTCGGAAATCATCGTTTCGCCAAACGCTCCTTCCGCCATTCAACAGTTTGAGTCAAACCGTTTTCCATGTCGTAAAGGGGTTTCCAGTCGGTTTGGGTTATAAGTTTAGAGTTGTTGGCGCAAATAAACAAAGGGTCTGTGGGGTCAGTTGGTCTGGCTCCAAGATTAACCAAGTCTGGTCTGCCTATGATTTCGGATAGCGATGAGACAATTTCACGAACCTTCACGGGAAGACCGGATCCGATGTTGACAGGTCCGGTCAGATCGCTTTCCGCTACCGCTACAATAGCCGATGCGACATCTTCAACGTGGAGATAATCCCGCACCTGAACTCCGCTGGTGACATCGGCAGATACGCCTTGCAATAGAGAGTCGATGACATAAGGAACTAGTCTTCGTGCGTCTTCATATGGCCCGTAAAGATAGAACAGACGCGCCCATGCGAATGACATGCCGTAGATACTGGAAATCTGCTCTCCGATAAGGAAGGTTGAGGTTTTGGCGGCGGCATAGAGGGATGTTGGCTTGGTGGGGGTATCCTCGGAGAGAAAGCCATACTTGGAATCGTACTCGAAACAGGTTCCAATAGCGACGCATCGTTTGCACCCGGCCTTGCCGAGTTCGGTAAATAATTGGGCGCTTCCATGAACACAGTTGACGTTCTCTAAAGCTCGTAGATATTTCCCCGGCACGGCATGCCACGCGCTGTGAACGCACGCATCTATTCCCGAGCACAGGATTGAAAGTTCTTTTTCCGTCGAATTGAAGATGTCTCCCTCGACGAGTTGCAGCTTATCCTGGATGTCCGAAATTCGACTCAGGTCGTCGCCCTGCATGAAATGAGCGCGAACACTATGCCCTTTCTGAAGCAACTGGCGTGCAACCTGAGAGCCTACAAAACCCGTTGAACCGGTCAAAAGAATTTTCATGAATCAAAGCCCTCATAAGCAGTGTCTTTGGAGGATAAGATGGGATGAGTTATAGGCCACTCGATCCCAAAGGCGGGATCGTTGTAGCGAATCCCTCGTGCGCTTTTCGGACAGTAAAACTCCGACATCTGATAGTATACCTCCGTATCGTCCTCGAGGGTTTGGAACCCGTG
>QNBS01000076.1 GCA_003644175.1 Planctomycetota bacterium
ATCGCCATAGCCGATATCCCGACGGTCTGGCCCACTACGATCGTACCGGTGCGCTCGTTAATAACCACTATTGCAGGAACATCCACTTTGACATCGGGTTTTGTGATGGCGTTAATAAACCCTGCTATACCTTCCTGACGGATGTCTTCGGGCACTCTGACTTTGATAGTGCCGGCGTCAATCGCCGCGGCGCTGCCGGGATGAATCTGATTAATGCTTTTGGCGATTTGTTCGGCAGTTGAGAAATCCACGTTTCTAAGATTGAGTGTGATATACCTGCAACCCGAAAGAGTTTCGACATAAGTGGCTATTTCTTCTTTTTCAACCGTTGCGCCGCCGGGTATCCGGCCGGCCGTTTGATGGTTCTTTGTGACCGAAGCCTTGTCGCCTGACACTGTCCATCCGGCAAGCGAAACCGCTCCCTGGGCAACGGCATAGACCTGGCCGTCAAGACCCTTTAAGGGTGTGGGTAAAAGTATACCCCCCTGAAGGCTCTTGGCATTGCCTATGGAAGAGATAGTAACATCAATGCGGGACCCTCGGCGGGCGAAAGGCCCCAGTTGGGCTGTTACCATTACAAGGGCGACATTGCCGCCGCTGAAATCGGAAGCGGAAAGAACCAATCCCGAATCTTTCAGTATGTTCACCAGCATCTGCTGGGACGGCAGGGAGGTGTCGCCGGTATTGGTCAAACCTATGACGAGTCCGATGCCGGTAAGGGGGTTGTCGCGAATCCCCTGGATATCAACGATGTCCTTAATACGCTCGCACTGTCCGGGCCGGGCCGAACCTGACAGGATTATGAGCAGAAGAATGAATCGTAATTTCATGAGTTTACGCTTTCTAATCGGTTATAAATACTGATCACAATTGAAAATTCCCGTTTTGCTCGCGGGAAATTACTACCCTTAAGGGTATAACATTTCCATTTGCGCCGGAGTCAGAACGGCCAGATAGCGTCAAATATCTTTCCCAGCCAGTTTGGCCTGGTATATGGCGCTGCGACGCCTTTATTTCGGCTCACGATGCTGAAGTTTGCAATCTGTGCGCTCGCGATGGTATTATTGAAAGAAATATCATTTGGCCTTATTATGCCGCTCACTTCTATTGTCTGTATATCGCCTGCAATGTTACGGTCGCGGGTCCCGGATACCACAAGATTTCCGTTTGGCATGATATCTATGACTACCGCGCTGATCGAATCGGTGAATCCGCGTTCGTCTTTGTAGTCGGCTTTGCCGTCTAACGTGTTGGTGTATGTTGTGCCGCCACCCAGCTTGAGGCTGGGCACTTCAGGCAGAATATGCTCCAACGATACTCCTCCGTCGAAGTTGGCGCTGCGACTGGTTTCCTTACTCAAGGTTCTTTTTGCCTTGTTGTCAACCGTACTTTCCTCGATGATCAAAATGGTGAGGATGTCGCCCACATGGCGGGCTATATCGTCTGCGTACAAATCTTTCTTGCTTTGGTCTCTCCGGGCCCAGATGGAATCGGCCTGCATAGAGGCCCCGAAACAAAGGACAAAACAGATTACGACAACCGACAAGATTGTTCTGTTACTCATTTTTATTCCTTCTAAAAAACAGGCTCCACGCTGCCGTCTTCATTGACCCTGGCCAGGATTACTCGCTGCGAGTCGGCATTCTGCACCTTTATGTATTCACCGAGTCTCCCTTCCTGCATGGTTTTACCGTTGGCGGTAACCAAAAGCCCGAACGTGCTGATCCTGATGACGACATTTTGATGGCGTTTGACCAAAACCTTCGGCCTGGCCGGACCTGTCATGCCCGGTCGAATAACAGTTTTCGCCGGAAGCAAACGCCTGGCGACAAGACCATAAGGCGATACCAGGTCGGCAGATGAGGGGTAGTTTGATATAACTTTTTCGACCTTGACATTCTCCGGACTAATGACCGTGCCCGGCGGAATGTCAACCTGTGCAACTAATCTGCGGCTGTTGTACTTGAACCGAAAAGTCAGTTCACGCGACCCGGTTTCCTTGCCGTCGCAAAGTGCGGCGACCCGAACCTTGCCCAGATTTCTCGCGCTGCTCTTGACTAAACGAGCGGACAGTTTTATATCTTTGCTCTCACCGGGCAAGATCAAATCTTTCGCTGCGCCAACGGCGTCAAATTGGCATATTGAATCGTCGGGCGGGTTCTTCTTCAAAAAGGCCAGGGCCGCCTCTGCGAATTCACCGCCCTTGACGATCTGATGCCGTCGGCTTACCGTTATTTTTTCTGCGCCGGTAAATGTCACCCGGGATGCGCCGATTCCACTGTGAGCCAATCTGCTCAGCACTATCGATCTGTCAACGATGATCTTCTGGCCCGGTACTGAAATACGCCCCAGGGTAACTTTGCCCGCCTTGCTCACGAGAGATTCATTGCCCCGTATTACGGCCACCCGCGCAAGATTCGGGATATTGCCGTCGATTGTAATCTCTCTCGGCAGATGAATCCGCAGGGCGGAATCTTCTTGTTCGATTCCGGCGGCGCTGCCGACGGACGTCAGCAGAAAGACGATCAGGATAACGCCGATTGTTCTATTTAGCATGATTATCCCTTATTTAGAAGCCTGCTATCTGTATTGCGTTTCGGAGCATCTCGTCGCCGGCCTTTATTGTGCGGGAGCTTACCTCATACGCTCTCTGTGCGGTAATGAGGTTGACGAGTTCGGTTACCATCTGCACATTGGACTTCTCCAGGAATCCCGACTGGATGGTGCCGAAACCATTTTCTCCCGCCGTGCCCGTGGTGGGTGTGCCGCTTGCCTCTGTCTCGGCAAGCAGGTTGTCGCCTTCGCTGGAAAGACCTGACGGGTTGGGAAACCTGACCAATTGAATAGGGCCCATAACCGATTGCGTCCCCGTAGCCGAGGTGACGTTGACACTGCCGTCTTTGCCGATGTCAACGGCGACGGCATCTGTGGGAATGGTAATCGCCGGTTCTATGGTATAGCCGGTTGTGCTCACCAGTTGCCCGTCGGCGTTCATCTGCAGCGCGCCGTCCCGAGTGTATCTTGTATCACCATTGGGCAGCGTTACCTGAAAGAAACCGTCCCCCGTGATGGCCAGGTCGAGAGGTCTGCCGGTGGTAACAAGTTCGCCGGGACTGAAAACCTTTACTGTCGATGCCGCGCGAACGCCGCTTCCTATCTCCATGCCGCCGGGAGTCTTTACGCCTGAAGCCACTTCGGCGCCGGCCTCCTTCATCTTGATATAAAGCAAATCCTGAAAATCAATCTGGCTTCGCTTAAATCCCGTAGTATTAATGTTGGCAAGGTTATTGGCCGTCACGTCCACCATCATCTGCTGGGCGTTCATGCCTGTTGCCGCAGTGGAAAAAGCTCTCAGCATAATTTTGCTCTCCTTTGTTTTCAGTTTGCAGGCTGCAAATCCGACAATGGATCAATTATTCAGCCCATAGCGACACCCATAAGACTCTTTGATATATCCGTGCCGACCGACAAGAATTTCATATTCGCCTCATAGAGTCTGCTTACCATTATCATATCCACCAATTCTTCCACCAGTTGAACATTGGAGCCTTCGTGAGCGCCCTGTTTTACGATCAGATTCTCAGGCGGCTCAGGCTCTATACCTTCCGGCGGCTGGAAACAACTGAAGCCGGCGGCAACAAGCTCGCTTTCATTGTCCTTGAAATCGACAAGTTTGAATTTGCCTACCGCTGCCCCCGCCGCACTGATACTGCCGTCCGTTGAAACGCTTATCTGCGAAAGCCCTGCGCCGGACGGTATGGAGACAGGCCCTGATTCTCCCGCCACAGTTCTTCCCAGCGAGTCTACGATCTGTCCGTTTTCGTTCAGGCGGAACATTCCATTGCGGGTATAAAGCGGTCCCTGCGGCGTCTCTATCACAAAGAAACCCTTGCCGCACAAAGCAAAATCCAGCGTCCGGCCGGTCTCGATAAGGTTGCCCTGCGTGAAATCGAAAGTTGAATACAAATCACTCTCGTCGCCGGAGACCGCTTTTGTCCCGGCCCCTTGAGCCATGAGGGATTTTGAAAATGCGTTACATCTGCGTTTATAACCGACCGTACTGACATTGGCGAGATTGTGACTGATAACATTGAATTCCCGCGTCAATTCATCGATCGACGAACCGATTTGTGCTGCAATATCTGACATTACATAATCCTTAAACACCAATACGTTCCGGAGCACTTTCCACTGCATCTCCGGAAGTCGGGATATTCTTGTTTTTGCCGCCGGTGCTCCGCGAAGCGGCATTGCCGACACGGGTCAACTCGTCAACGTTCGAGTCGCTTAAGCCTGTTAATTCAACTGCTATCGAGAATCCGCCCTCGACGGGTCTGGTGTGTCTGACCTCGCCGATATCTTCCACTACCTTGCGTGCAAGCTGCCGGTTATCCGGATTCGGCGGAATTGAATCGCGATCCTGGTGCAAATCGAAAACTACCAGAACTCTCTGGCCTATCTTTACATTAAGCGATGATTTTATACGCAGACCGGGGCCGGCCAATTCAGTAACCACCGCCGGGACAAACTGCGGAAGCCCCCACGAGATAACAGAGGCCCGGGCCGAATGATCGTTCGCCGTCGGCTCGTCTCTGTCGCCGGTTTCGGCAAGTGTTCGTGCGAAAGGGAATGGTGCGATCAACGCCGGCCTTGCCACCGGCACACGCAGGAAGCGCCGTCGATTGATGAATCTGACGTTTTCACTGTGGTTCAAGAGCAGCACATCGCCGTCATAACTGATTACAGTAGTGTCAAATTCCCGAATCGATGAGCCAAAATGATATCGTACGCACCATGGCTCGCCAAAAATGATTTTTACAGACTTTTCCAGCTTAATTGACAGCCCGTTATCACTATTTTTTACAACGATTGACTCAATATGATCGGAACCCGGCGTTTTACGACGTGTTATACGAACCTTCTTGCCTACCGCTATTGATCTGCTGCTCCGTTTTGTTGATATGGCGGGCGAGCCGGCGGAAGAGTTCGGCGGTTTTCTGAACCCGAGTTTTTCACGAAGAACAGACAACTCATTCGGATCGGCGAGATTCTCCTCTATCATTCCGGCGGCTCCCCGGTCAAAAGCAACGCCGAGCGTGAAAATAGATTCGCTTCGCTTCAATCCCGCCTTACGTGCAAGCTCACGGAGGATTTGGCGCTCACGGACGGCGAGGCCTCTCCTGGCCGCATACTCGTAGTACAACTGATCGCTGGCGGCTTGTTCCTTCCTGTTTCGATTGAAGCTGGTTGCAAAGAGCAGGACCGTCAATATCAGTATGGCGATTATGCCGGCTATAATAAACCAGCGGTCGGTCAAGGCATTACCGCCGCCTTCCCTTGCAGCCGCCCAGCGTTCAAGCGGCGTCAGCGCCAAAATAACCGCATTCAAATATTCTGTAATTACAACTGCCGTTGTCATCTTGAAGTTCCAAACCTGCTACCTGATAAGATTGGTCAGTTCTCTGAGTATTTCATTGGCAACTCTGATCGTTCTTGCGTTGGCCTGGAACCCGTTTTGGGCCTGAATCATATTGACAAACTCGGTCGCCACATCAGCATTGGATCTTTCAAGTGCGCCGCCGTGGATGGAGCCGGCTCCGCCGGTCATCGCCTGGGTAGCGACCGCCTCGCCGGAGTTGGCTGAAGGAATGTAATAACCGTTTCCAATAGCCTCCAACGCGGAAGTATTCTGGAACAAGGCCACCTGTAGGGCGGCAATATCTTTTTTGATGCCGTTTGAAAAGGCGCCGATGAGTACGCCTTCGTTGTTGACCGAGACGGTTGAAAGGCGACCTGCCTCATAGCCGTTCTGTTCTCTTGCGACCGCGGTGGAATTCCCGGCAAACTGCGTCAGGCCGTTGAGCTGCCCTGTCGTGCCCAGGTTCATCGAAATGGTTTGGGGATTTGATGTATCATGGGCAAAAGTTATTTGAAACTGGGCGGTATCACCGATTTCCGAATTCAAGCCGGAGTAAAAACCGTCGGTCGCATCAAATTCTATGCCCCTGATTCGACGATCGCTCAAGCCCGATATATCTATCTCGCTGATATCCCCTGAAATCGATGTCAGCACCATATCCCACGTATTAGGTGTATCTGTCCGCACAAATGCAGCGGTAAGGGTGTGCGCCCCACCCAGAGAGTCGTGAACATTAATACTGACGTTCTTGACCTCTTCACCTCCCACGGTGGTTACTTCAAAATATCCAGGCATTGTCAGGGTTTCATTGCCGGCGGGCGTATATGTAAGTTTTATATCAGACCTGCTGTACCCACTGGAACCGTCAGTGATCACTATTCGTCCATTAGACAAACTTGCCACGTTTACACTCCCGTCGGCATTTTCGTTTGCAGCATCTGAGAGTACTGTGTTTATATGAGCAACAAGCGCATCCAAATCGGTGGCCGCAGTTATAGTAAGGTCAAGGTCTCCGGCGCCGTCCGTCAGGGCTGTCCCGTCATGATTGGTTCCGGATACTGTAATTACACCCGTTGGCGTCCCCCCATTGGCAGTATACTGGTCCAAATCATCAAGATCTGTGCTCCCGGTGGCGGTTGAACCGTTGTTTGTGGTAAATGTTATGTCTGATTTCAATATATTTGTCTGCGAGGTGGAATACGTTGCATCAGAACTCAGATTACCGGCCAACGTTACCTCTGAAGTAGCGTTGGCGGCCATCGCCACATCGTAAGGGACACTAACATCGGTGTTGCCCGCCGTCTGGAAGCCGTCGGATTCTCCGACAGCCCCAATGCGTTGAACAATATAGCCGCTGGACGGATCAACCAGGTTTGAGTTTGCGTCTACTGCGAAAGTACCCGCCCGTGTGTAAATATTCTGCGAGCCGTCGCTCAATACGAAGTATCCCTCTCCTTCCATGGCCATGTCCAGAGGATTTCCCGTGTTCACAATATTGCCTTGAGCCATATTGGGTGATATACCGGCAACTCCAACACCGCTGCCCATCTGCTGAGGATTTGTACCGCCGATCGTGGAGGTTGGCTGAGACGCTTTCTTAATCGTCTCACTCAACAGTTCTGAAAATGTTATCCGGCTGGCCTTGAAGGCCGTGGTATTGACATTTGCCAGGTTGTTACCGGCTACGTCAAGCATCTTCTGATGGGCCTGCAAGCCCGTAACACCTGCCGACAATGCAAAACTCATTCTTATTTCTCCTTAAGTGTTTGTGATTTTAGTTCTTGACAGACATAATATCTGACAAGCCAAGCGTGTGGGCGCCCGCCAACAAGATGATTTCGCCGTCAGCGTCATTAAATATCTGCTCGACCACACCGCTTATTACATCAGCCTCTCCCGAGGCTGTTTCTCCAACAAATGAGACTTCTTTCCCTATTAACGAGGCAGCATAGTTATGCTCGACGGTATCGAGCACCATTGCAAAATTCGAGTTCATCGATTCTAATTGCTCTAACTGCGAGAACTGTGTTAATTGAGCAGCCATCTCGCTGTTATCCATCGGTTCCAATGGATTCTGGTTCTGCAGTTGCGTAACAAGAAGTTTCATGTAATCCATCTGGATCTTGCTTGACGATGCTGTTGCCGGTACATTCATAAGTTTCCCATCTTTCCAAAAAGTCTTACAATCAAGCGATATCGCTCAAAATACTGCCCGAACCGGGCAACGAGCAAAGAATGAGCAATCGCCGTGCCACGTTGTGGCGCCCCTTGCCCTGATGAGCCGCAAATACTTGTCGCCGCAGAGGTTACGGAAACCTGGAATTTTGTCGAGGCGTCAATTGTGCTTCAGGAAAAGGCGTCCGGGGAACAAACCTTCCTGAGTTCCGGAAAATCCTTCCGGGCCGGATTGGCGTCAAATGTGAACAGGTCGGTGTCAGAGAAGTTGCCGGGTCGTATAAAATCGCAACACTTCCTCAAAAGCCATGTGCCATTTTTCGGGCCAAAAGGCCGATTTAGCGGCTAAAAAGCCGTAAATGCCCCTACTGCAGCCCGTTTAGGGGAGACTGGCACAATTATTGCTTATAATCAGAGCTATATTCGAAAGTGCGCCCTGCATCGGACGAAAAATATCGTCTTTTAGACTAAAAACCGGTTGATATGACAGAAGAAAACAAGAATACGCATGTCGGGTCTTTGAGCAGCGCGTGGAACGAAAGGATCAAGGATATTCGCGCCACGGCCGCCAGAAGTCGAAAAACCAGTGTCGAGCCTTCTCTTGATGGGCCGGCGCCGGGGGATCCTGCCGAGAAGCCTGGCGACAGCGAATTATTCGCCGGCCCGGTCTACGAGGATCTCACGCCACAGCAGGTTTTTGTCGGGCAGGAGGATTTCTACAGAACTTTGAAAGATGCCCAGGCCGGCGGCGAACGGCAATTCCCTGATGCAGGACGAATCCCAGGGGTTCTCATCGGACACAATCGATTCTCCTTCGCCCAGAAAGCCCTTGCCGCCGCGATAGTGCTGATTGCGGCAATGCTGTTGTATGGGATGTGGAAATCTCCAACAGCCTCTGTCGCCGGCTTGCCGCCCGATATTGGCGAGGAGACAGCGCCTGTCGCGCCCCAGGAACGGGTTCCTGAACCAGCCGCCGCAGCCGCCGCCGAGTCCGCCAGGGCGGTTAGCAACCACGTGGTCGAGGCGAGATCGACTGTTGAGCCGCCGGAGGCTGTGTCTTTGAAGATTGCTCAGACTCTCTACCTTGGCGAATACTATGACCAGGCTGCGATTGCCTACAAGAAACTGCACAACAGCCTTGCTGCAAGTCCCAAAGAGGACTTAATGAGGGATTTTCTTCAACTGCAGATAGCCTTATG
>QNBS01000077.1 GCA_003644175.1 Planctomycetota bacterium
CGGTAATATCGCCGACGCAGATATCGCCGGGTTTTAGGTCGGGCTTTTTAGCGCTGGAGGATTTGAAGATCTTTGCGAGTATGGCGCCGGCGCCCGGGCCTTCGATGCCGATGGAGGCGATGGCGGCGGTTCCTTTGGCCGTTGTTACGCAGGCGCGGGCGATCATTTTTTGTTCTTTCCGTTTTGCTTGCCTAATTCGGCCAAATACGCCTGGTCGTCGATGTATTTCTTATATGCGATTACGACCCCTCTGACCGCCAGGTTTGAGACGCAGTTGTCTACAAACTCACAGTCGTCCTTGATGACGCCTGCCGCTCCGCCGGTGAGTATGGTCTGGGGCCATTTGCCGATTTCCTCGGCGTATCTTCGGGTAACCGTTTCCAGCAGACCGACGACGGCATAGTACAGGCCGCACCTAATCGCCTCCTGTGTGTTGGCGCCGTATGAGGCTTTGGGTTTTTCGACCTTGACTTTGGGGAGTTTTGCCGTGCCTTCGTGCAATGCGCGTGCGGTCATGTCAAAGCCCGGATAGATGACGCCGCCCATGAAGACGCCGTTTTCGTCGACGAGATCGATCGTAAGCGCCGTTCCGAAATCCGCCACGACGACTGCATCCTCGACAACGGCAAAAGCCGCCGCCGCCGCGACGAGCCTGTCGGTGCCCACCTCCATCGAATTATCCACCGCAGTGTCGATGGGCAGAGGGACATCTTTGCCGATAATTTTGATGTTCTCGCCGAATTGACTGCGACAGATATCGGCTGTCATATCGGTCCAGGCCGGCTTGACGCTGCTGACGACAATGACGCCGTCCCTTTTTTCGACTTTTGCGCTTTCGGCAAATGGTATCTGCTCCCAGGCCTCTGCGAGCAGCCGGGTGAGGCCGGCCTGGATATCTTCGGCATCGCCCGGCAGCGAGGCGATAAACTTCTCCTGATCTTTGACAAACAGTCCGACGGTGATCGTCGTGTTGCCTATGTCTATTGCAATGATATTCATCTGGCTTTACCTTTAACCATTTTCCATAAGACCTCTTTTAGCTCCGTAACCCCCGCCCCGGTAACCGCCGATATCGGAATCGGTGAAAAAAGTACCGGACACCTTTTTTTGAGGCGTTCGGCGATAACGCCTGCGACTGTGCCGTCGTTGTCGAGATCGACCTTGTTTAATACGACAAGTTCCGGTTTGGCGGTCAGTACATGGCTGTAAAAATCCAGTTCGTCGCGGATTTTAGCGTAGTTTTCGACCGGGTCCGAACCGTCGGCGGGCATAATGTCCAGTATATGGACGATTACCCGTGTTCTCTCGATGTGCCGGAGGAATTCGTGGCCCAGGCCCGCGCCGGCGTGCGCCCCTTCGATCAGGCCGGGGATGTCGGCCATGTCGAATCGCCGATAGCCGCTCAGTTCAACGATGCCCAGGACAGGCTCAAGGGTGGTGAACGGGTAATCGGCGATTCTTGGCCTTGCCGCCGAGCATCTTGATATGAGCGTGCTCTTTCCGGCGTTGGGCATGCCTACGAGGCCGACGTCGGCGATGAGTTTGAGTTCCAGACGCAGGTTTCTTTCCTGCCCGGGCTTTCCGTCCTGGGCGAACCTGGGTGTTTGCCGGGTGCTCGTTGCAAATGCCTTGTTGCCCTTGCCGCCCCGGCCCCCGCGACAGATGCAGACCTTCATGCCGGGGGCGCCAAGGTCCTTGAGCAGCACATCCAGTTCGACATCGTATATCAGAGTGCCCGGCGGCACGCCTATGACAAGGTCCTCACCGTCGGCGCCTGCCTTGTTGCCGCCCTGGCCGCCGCCGCCGTTGGCCGCCCGCCAGTGATGCTTGCCCGCAAAATCCAGCAGCGTATCGACATTGTCGCGCGCCTCAAAGTACACACTTCCCCCCTTGCCGCCGTCGCCGCCGTCGGGACCGCCTTTGGCGATAAACCTCTCGCGACGAAAACTCACGCAGCCGTGGCCGCCGTCGCCGGCCTTGACCCAGATTTTAGCTTCGTCGATAAACAATTAGCTCAGCCCGCCAGGAGAAATCTGTTTTCATGATTATTCTGCCGGGAGGCGGTCCTCGTTTAATATTTTTCCGTCGACGCTGTAGTGACGAAATGTCAGTGTTGGTTTTCCGTCTTTGCGTTCTACCGTGCCCGCCAGGAATCCTCCTGTAACGTTTAAGTACTTGTGTTCGGGGTATCTCATGCTGTTTTTCCATCCGCCGGCGTGCTCGTTGCTTGCCGGGCCGCAGCAGTATTCGCGGACGCCGGTTTCAGCGTGCTGCGAAACGTACTGCCAGTGTCGGTCGCCGCAGACGACGTACATGTTCTTCTGTTTGGAAATGAACTGTCGCAGTTCATCGCCTTCGTGCGTGAAGCCTTTGTTGGCGTGATTGTCATTTTTCTTAGTGCGGTCCGGCCCGACTATCGGCGTGGGGCTTATGAGAATCTTAAACGTTGCGTCGGATTCGGCGACGGTGCGCTTAAACCATCGCTTTTGTTGTTTGCCCCAGATGGTCTTGTCCGGACCGTCTGGCATTGGGTTGGGGCTTCGAAAATCGCGTCCTTCGACGAGCCATATCTGGAGGTCTTTGCCCCAGCGATACGTTCGCCAGGTTTTTTCGCCCATTGGGACCTGTTCGAGAAAGACGGCCTGGCCCTGCTTGAAGGTGAAATCGCCCATGTCTTTGCCTTTCATAGTCGGCCAGCAGTCATTCTTCCACGTGTCGTGGTCGTCCTTCATGAAGTAGCTTGCGACCTGGCGGTGAAACTCGACGTTGGTGGGCAGGCTGTACATCCGCCACCAGTGCCGGCGGGCAAGGGGCAGGCTCTTGGCCTTGGCGAGTTTGTCGTAATAAAGGATGTCGCCGGTGTGCACGAAGAAATCGGGATCGAGCTTGAGCATCTGGCCATAAATTTTGTATCCGCCGCCCGGAACATCCTGGTCTGGATAGTACTGGCCGGTTGATACGGTAAAGACCACCTTCTCAGCCCGGTCCGGCCCAGGCGCCGTCCGGAATCCGCCCTCTATAGTCTGGCCCTTGCCGCCGTTGTCGGCCTGACTCTCGATGCGAACGAGATACTTCGTCTTCGGTGAGAGATTGGTCAGTCTGAACTGGCGTGTGTAATCCTTTTGCGGGTCAACCGGCCGCCAGTCGGTCTGCTTCCAACTTCCGCCGGTTTGGGCTTTGTACAATACGCGAACCCGGCCCGTTGTGCCGCCGACTGCGCCTTCGAGAGTCTCGGCGATTGACCCGCCGGGGAAAGCCACAACGGCTCCGGCGTCCGGCCTGTTCTTGCCTTTCTTTTTCCGGCCGTCATAGCTGACCCGGGGCATGGGCGCATCTGTTCCGAGACGCCTGGGGCCTGCGCTCAGACGTGTCCAGATGATTGCCTCGGTGTCCGTCACCTCGCCGATCTTGATGCCGGAGGCCTGAAAGGGCCCGCTGGAATGGGCTTTCTGCAAGGCACAGCCGCAACAGAAGAGCATCAATAATACTATTTTTACGCCATATCTCATGTTTACTATCTCCTTCTGTTATTCCCCTAACGTCGCTTTCAGCACGTCGGCGGCTTTTTTTGCGAAGATGAAAGTCATTTTTGACTTCGCTTCCTTTGGGATTTCGGCGATGTCCTTTTTGTTTCTCGCCGGCAGTATGACGGTTTTGATCCCGGCTCGCTTTGCAGCCAGTATCTTTTCCTTGAGGCCTCCGATGGGCAGTACGAGACCCTTGAGGGTGATCTCTCCGGTCATTGCGACGTCGGGCCGGGCCGGTTTCTTCTGCAGCAGCGACACTAACGACGCAAACATCGCCACACCCGCCGACGGTCCGTCTTTCGGGACGGCGCCGGCCGGGACGTGGACGTGGTAATCGCATTTTGCAAACTGGTCCGGGTCGATGTTTAGCTGTCTGGCGCTGGACTTTATGATTGAAAACGCCGCCTGTGCGCTTTCTTTCATCACCTCGCCGATATGCCCGGTCAGCATCAGTTTGCCCTTGCCCGGCATGGACACCGACTCGACAAACAGTATCTCGCCGCCCTCCGGCGTATAGGCCAACCCCGTGACAACACCGGGAGTCGCCGTTCGCAGGGCGATCTCGGAGGCGAACTTGTGCGGACCTAATATCGCTGCAAGCTGCCCTTTGCCCACGGTCGCGCGTCTGGCCGTTTGCCTGGCGATCTTTGTCGCAGTGTTCCTGCAGATCGAAGCAATGGTTCTTTCGAGATTGCGAACGCCGGCCTCGCGCGTATAGCTGTTGATGATCGCGGCAACCGCGTCGTCTTTGATCGTAAGTTGAGATTTCGACAGGCCGTGCTCCTTGAGTTGCCGACGGATCAGGTATCTCTTTGCGATTTGCAGTTTTTCTTTTTCGGTGTAGCCGGGCAGTTCGATAATTTCCATCCGGTCCAGCAGGGCAGGCGGGATTGGCTCGGTATAATTGGCGGTTCCGATGAACATTACATTGGAAAGATCGAACGGCTGGTCGAGATAGTGGTCCGTAAAGCTGTTATTCTGCTCCGGGTCCAGCACCTCCAGCAGCGCAGAGGCCGGATCGCCTCGGAAGTCCTGGCCGATCTTGTCCAGTTCATCGAGCATGAAGACAGGATTCTTGTAGCTGCACTTTCTCAGTTCCTGCAGAATACGCCCCGGCAGTGCGCCGATGTAAGTTCTGCGATGCCCGCGAATGTCGGCTTCGTCGCGGATTCCGCCCAGGGAAATGCGAATGAATTTCCTGTGCATTGCACGTGCTATCGACTGGCCCAGGCTGGTCTTGCCCACTCCGGGCGGACCGACGAAACACAGTATCGGGCTTTTGCCGGTGGGATTGAGCTTTCGGACGGCAAGGAATTCGAGAATTCGTTTCTTGACTTTGACCAGGCCGTAGTGGTCTCGATTCAGGATGCGTTCGGCTTTTGCGATGTCGATCGAATCGTCGGTCTGCCTTGCCCAGGGCAGTTGGCAGACCCAGTCCAGGTATGTCCTGATCACGCCGTATTCCGGCGAAGCCAATGGAATCCTGCTCAAGCGGTCCAGCTCGCGAACCGCCTCAGCTTCGACTTTGTCGGGCATTTTGGCTTTCTTTATACGGGCTCGCAGTTCGGTTATTTCTTCGGTTCGCCGGTCGCCTTGCCCCAACTCGGCCTGGATCGCCTTGAGTTCTTCCTGCAGGTAATACTCACGCTGGCTCTTGTCGATAGAATCCCGAATCTCGCCCTGTATCTTGTGGCTCAGCTCCAGCACTTCCAGTTGATTGGCTAACGCCAGCGATATCTTCTCGAGGCGTTTGCGGGCGTCATATTCTTCGAGAAGCTCCTGCTTTTCGGCGTTGGAGATGTTCAGCGTGGCCGCTAAGAAGTCGGCCAGCGCCGACGGATCGTCGATATTATCCAGCAGAATCGACGCCTCCTCCGGCACATTCGGGCTAAGGGCCATTACACGGCCGGCGATATCGCGGACGTTTACGATCAGGGCCTGGAGCTTTTTGGTCCTGCGGGTCTTCACGTCGATCATGCGGACCCTGGCCTTGAGATAGGGTTTGGTCTCGGTGAATTTGATTATCTCGAACCGGGCGATGCCGTGGACGATAACGTTGAGTGAGCCCTGCGGCATACGAATAACCTTCAGCACCGAGGCGGCGGTTCCGACCCGGTAAATGTCGTCCGGGCCCGGATCCTCGATATCGGGGTCGATCTGGGCGACCAGACCGAAAATGGTCTCATGCGGAATCATATCGTCGATGAGCTGCCTGCTCTTTTCCCGCCCGATCGCAAGCGGCATGACAGTGCCCGGATAGGCTACGGCGCTTCGGATCGGCAGTATACCTATATGATCCGGAAACCGGAAATCCTCCTTGCCGGGCCCGGAAACATCTTTATCCATGCCGGAAAACGAATCAACGTCCACTATTTCGACCAGCCGCATTTTGTCCTGCATAACACTCATTGACGCCTCGTTGCTCCTGTACATATTTCGCCTCATTTGGAAGGGTACGCCAGATGATACCTGAATCGGCGGATGGTGCAAATCAGAAAATCTGAAATTATACTGATCACGATTGAAAATTCCCGTTTTGTTCGCGGTAACGTGTTTTCAAATAAATACTTACCGTTTTACTCGCGGGAATTTACTACCCTGAAGAGTATAAAACCGCGCCTTTTGTCCGATTGGCCCCCATTTCTATGCCTGGCGGCGCCGGGTTCAATTTCACAAGGTCGGTCGTCAAGATGAGCCTCATGCCGCCCGATAAACAGGTGGAAAAACTGTATTTTCGCTGCAAAAGATGTTGACAGGACCCTCGCGGGTTCCTATAGTGGCCGATTACAGTACCGGGGCCGTAGCTCAACTGGTTAGAGCATCGGACTGTCGATCCGAAGGTTGAGGGTTCGAGTCCCTTCGGCCTCGTTTGGTAAGTGATTGGCCAGTAAGCATTTATGTTTGCTGGCCTTTCTCTTTTTGGCCCTCAAGACAGGGTGCGTGCCAAATGCGTGCCAAAATATCACCGAAGCCTTCTGAGGTTGCGACTCTTGCACGGTCGACCAATTTGTCTTCCACTGCCAGATAGAACTGCTGGGTCGTCTCGAATTTTGCATGACCTGCGATAACCATCAAATCATATTTGCTCAAGCCTTTGGCAAGCAGCATACTCAAAGCAGTCCTTCTCAAATCATGAAATTGACCACTTTTTACGCCAGCTTTCCGCAAAATCTGTTTGAACAGGCGTGTGAAATTATTGACAACTTTAATTCTGGCTGAAGTAAGTGTCCATTTGCCTTGCCTGCGAAGCTGCTGAATATGATCATACCGTTCGGGAGGCAGGAATACATAAGGATAACCTTCTGGGCGTTTGGTCTGAAGATCCGCCAGCAGTACAATAGTCTGCTCGGTTAAAGGCAGTGTTCTATGGTCGGTATCCTTAACATGCCATTCCCAGGTTTCTTTGGTTTCTTTCTTCGAGCAAACTTCTATTGTCTTGTTCTCGAAGTCTATGTCGCTCCAAACGGTATTCAGTAACTCACTTTTTCGCATGGCTGTTGTCAATGCAATGGTGATTAGTAAATCCCACTGCAACACAGAGTTTTTCTGGATTTCACTGGCAGTTTTCAGAATACGTTCGCACTCACTGGGTGTATAGATTCTGATCTTTTTTTTGGGTACCTTTGGTGATCGGATGTTTTTTAGAGGGTTGTCCTCAAGTTGACCACGCTGCACCGCTAATTGGAAAAGTCTTTTAAGCTCACGTAGCTTTTTAGCCACCGTAGCTGGACTATTTTCTACATCCAGACAACTCTGGAGAAAGACCTCACCATGCTTGTGCGTGATGCGTTTGTAGTCAATATCACCAACTACACCAATAAAATCTCTCATTGCAAATCTATATCCCACTTTTGTGCTTTCTCTAATTTGCTTTCCTGTCCTTGCCAAACTGTCTTCCAGAAACTTGCTAAGTTTCATTGAAGCCGGTTCGACAATTCCCATGCTTACTTCGCGTTCTTTCTGATCACGTTGTCTTTCTGCATTACGCTTGTTAGCATGGCCCAATGCAATCCTTTGTCTCTGGCCATTTTCATCCTGATAATCAAGGAAGTACGTAAACTTTCGGCCATCACGTGAAGGCCTTGTTCTTAGCTTTACCAGCTGTTTGCTCATAAATTTCATCTCCTTTCTGTCGAGCTATGACTGGTAAAACCGATCCAGCCATAGCATAGCGCATAACGGCAGAAATGTGCAACAAAAAATTATCTCAATTCTTTTTCCAGCCTGTCTCGAATCCATTGGCTTATTGCCTCAAGCGGATACAAAGGTTGGCGACATATATGGATACATGGCAATTCATGGACACGCTTGAGGTGAGCAATTACATTGTGGTGGTCCTGAGCTTTGCTAATTTCTGGTATGCGAAGCAGATGGATAAGCTCTTTTTCAGTGAGAAGTGGCGGACAGGGAGTAAACCCGCCTTGGCCATCCGGTAATACTGTGGGTGTTTTTAATAAATATTCGTTATTTCCGTCTAAACTCACCGTTAATTACCCTCTCATTATCCACATTTGCTAAATCCGCAATTGTCGCAAACATTACATCCCGCTTCTCTGCGTAATTTAGAATTACATTCGGGGCATTTTCGCATAAATGCATCTGTCACTGATACAAAATCGTTTCCAAGGGCTTCTTCCAGAGCTCTGGCAATCGCATCAGGGCAAGAAAGGACATTGATTTCACTGTTTGACTTTCTACGAGCCACGGTGGACAGGCACCTGATCCCTTTGAGTTGCTCAATGAGAATTTCAGGTTCTACCCCGCTTCGAAGGGCAATTGAAAGTATCCTTGCAGTTGCTTCGCTCTGCGAGGGACATCCACCAGCTTTGCCAAGATTTGTGAATATCTCAAAAAGGCCTTTATCGTCTTTGTTGAGAGTAACAAACAGGCTGCCACAGCCTGTCTTTGCCTTTATTGTAGTACCGGTGGTTTTTCTTGGGCGTCCGCGAGGCAAACTTGTGGGCACCGGAGATGGTATTTCATTGACCGCTGATATCACCTGTTTTTCACGGCATCTATCGCGATAAACCGTAATTCCTTTAGTTTCGAGGTCATAGGCAAGCTGAAGTATTTTATCAATACCCTCAACGGTCGCATTATGCGGCAGATTTACCGTTTTTGAAACGGCGTTATCAACATTTTCCTGGAATGCTACCTGA
>QNBS01000078.1 GCA_003644175.1 Planctomycetota bacterium
GATGTCAAAATCGATCTTTTCCGGAACACTCAGCATCGTCCGATACCGGTCGATCTTCGGTCGCGGAACGACTTCCCACTCGCTCCAGCCGCCGCCTTCCAGCGCCCGGCGCCTCTGGAGTTGAACGGAGGCAAACACGGGCAAGGCAAGATTATTGTCCCTCCACTCATTCTTCACGCCTCGCCCCATGACGAAACTCTGGGTGAAGTTCCTGTACAGCGCCCCGATATCGAAGCTGGCCTGAACGGTCACAAGATCAATATCGTCCAGTTGCGCCATTGCCTGACCGTAGGCGTTATCCGGTCCGATCTCATCCAGCGGGACATGCGCTGCGCCGCGAATCGCCTCGGCGACAACCTTATCGACGGCGCCTATGACTAAATCGCCACCCTCTCTGGAAGGGACCAGCGGCATGGCGTAACGCCTGTCCTCCTCGACAGCATTGGGATTCGGCGCCGGTCCCGGAATCTGAAAGTTCGGAACATCGGAGATCGTATTGGCCAGTTTTGCGAGATAAATCTTCCTCATTGTATCCGGCGGAGCAAGCGGCGGTTCAATCGGATCGGCGCCCAATGCCGCTTCGAGCTGGTCGGACCGGCCCTTAATGTATCGGTCTATCTCACCGGGCCCGAGTTTCCTGCCGCCGATCTCCACTGCGTTCGGGCTGGTGAGCACAAACATCCAGAGAAGCCCCACGCTGACAATCCCAACCACGCCCAACACGATTTTTTCGGCGTGCTGCTCCAGAAGATTGCCTCTATTCTTCTTAGCCATTTTACGCATCTCCGTTTATAATATAAATACCATTCGGCATACGGGCGTTACAGGAGGGATCCGGCCTTATCTCATTAAATATCCAGACCCGGCAGATCCCGACCCTTCCTTCGCGCGCCGGTTCCGGTCGGCGACGGCGCAGATCGTACGTCCGATCGTATCTCACCGCGCCCTATGGAAGGCGCCCCCGGCGCACCGGCGGCGGGTTCGGCCTGGCCCAACTGGACCTTGATTGAATCGGGTTTGATCTTGTCATAACCGACACGATTAAAGATATACTCACAAACAAGGTCCAGTCGCACCACCGCCTCGTCGCCATAGCGATAGCCGGCGTTCTCCGGGGCATCCCGTTCCACGGCAATGACCTCGCTTTTGAGAATGCCGATCTGATTGTGCTGAAAAGTCATCGGCTCGGCGTCTTCCTTATTGCCCTTGCGGCAGAGGTGCTCTTTGGCACTGCACAATTCCTCCATGAACGACATCACCGCCGACGAACTCGTGATAACACCCACGCTGAAATGAACGACGTCGATGTCATCATTGCAGACACGACCCGTCCATGTCTCAACACCCAGAACGCCGCCGGCGGCATAGCGAATATACTCCGGCGCATCCCCGCGCGACGAAGACGTGTCGTCGTCGTCATAATAATCGCCACGCACATAGCGTCTGCTCGCCGCCCCGATGCCGCCGTACATCCCCCGGCCCATGGTCTTGGGGGGGTAATCCACCGCCTCCCGGAAACTCACGCCCAACAGCCGTTTGACCGGCGATGAATAGACGTTCTGTGAAGCGGCGTTGAGCTTATTGATCGTGGCGACGACATCTTCATAAATCCAGTAGGCTAATTGCGAATACCAGCAGTCCTGAACCGCCGGATCGGCGCCGGCATATTGGAAGTCGCCCCAGTAAGCGTACCATTTGAACAGATTCGGATTGGCGTAAACGCATATCTCTTCGGCTCGCTTGCCGCATATTGCATCCAGCATAGCCTTTCTTGCACTGTCATTGCCTCTCGTCGCACCCGGCGTCCCCGGACGGGCGAAATAACCACCGTAACCTGCGCCCATGCCGCCTGACGCCGTCTGCGCGCTTTCGTTAAGGGCCTCACGGATCTCCATGTCGCCGGGCGCATCGAGAGCCTTCATGCTTCCGACGAGCGATTCGACGGCAACCCTGTAGTTTTGGCCGTATTCGTCAAACACCTGCTGAGAACTGTCTGTCGGCATGGGAAAGATCCGGTAGCTGATCAACTCTCGCATGGTGCACTGCATCGCCAGATTCAAGACCCCCTTTGCGTCGTTGGCGCGCCGGTCCTGACGCATCTTCTCCACATCAGGCTGCCGCTCGGAAATCGGATTACGCAGAAGAGATGTGATCTGTCCGTCCTGTTGGATACTGTTTGCGGCAATCTCCCTGGCTAACGAACGGGAAGTCAGAATGGTCAGCACGATTACCACGCACGCCGCCAGGGCAATGCCGGCGGGGAGCAACAGCACCGAATACTTCTTGATAAAGCTCATTGATCACATCCTCTCGAAAAGAACATTATCCTCAAACATGTCGACGGCGTTCTTGTCAGAAGTCTTCTTCCATCCCGTACGGATCATCGTACATCAGCGGTCTCTCCGGCAACAGCGGGGCGTTTTTCCATACGAACTTGGCGCTGATCCTGAACCAGTAATCACGCTCAATAAACAAAGGCGCGCCGAACGCATCGCGTTTGATCCTGCCAAGATCTTTCTCGGACAGGCTCGGGTCGTTGTCGATATCGTCCTGTGTCACGATATCGTATACCTTGCCCATCTCTTCGCTGGTCATCGGGTCGATCAGCACCGTTTCAAAAAAAACATAGTCTTGCTGCAGCATGTCTACATTTCTGATCGGCCTCTTGTACCTGCCCGCGACGGCTCTGCCCGGTACGGCGGTTGTGTCAAGCTGCATCGGGACCCGCTCCATTTCCTTTTCCACACCGATTCCCGTCGGCGTCTCGCCTGAACGCAGATCGACCGGACCGCTCTCCAGAACAAAATGCTTGAGATCGGTTTTCTTGTAAAGTTCAAAGGGGCAGTCCTTGATAATCTCCGAAATATTCACAAGTCGCGTAACCAGACCCCACCGTTCCTTGTCGGTTCCCACGCCGTGCGGGTCAAGCAATGCCGAAATCTCCTTGTATGGGCTGTAGCCCTCCATCATAACGACAAAGCCGCGTTTTTCCGCATCGGCCCCGGCAATATCACCGCCCGGCCGACCGATTGGCGCACCACCACTGCCATAGTAGCCGCGACCGTCGTATTCGCCCTCGTCGCCCCTTTCAGATGTCCTCTCCTGGCGTGCGATCGGCCTGCGAAACTCCTTGCGACGCTTCTTGTCGAAAGTCGCATTTTCAAGATCCGATGAATATGTTACTGAAATACCCGTAACGAACAACTGCTTTCGATCGCCTCGCAAGTACTTGACAACACCGGCAACGTCGCCCGACTCGAACGCCTCATAGAGCGACTTCTGTTCGGGGGTGTTGTCCTTGTTCGGAAGGCAGGACAGGACCATATGATTCACCGCCGGAATTACATCCCGATAGTCGAACTTGGCCGTCTCCTTTTTGAACATCTCCTTGAACGGCGCGCTCCTTGCCTGCTGCGCTCTCAGATCGCCGGCGGCCTTCTGTCCTCTGCTTATCACCGAGGCAATCGTCCGCCGAAGGTTCGCATTCGACCTGTATTTGCCTTTGTCGATGTTGGCCCTGACCAGGCCGAGCAGCGAGACACCTAACAGTATACTCGCGGCAATCATAAACATCCGCCCCTTGCGACGCCACGCCATTGCCCTGGCCATTTTGCGAGGCAAAAGGTTAACTTCAATTTTAGGCTCGCCCAGCAGTTGGATACCCAACCCGTAAACAACCCCGAAATCCGAAACATTTTCATGAAATTTCGCCGACGAGACGGCGCTGTTAAGCGTCAAACTCCGAAAAGAGTCCGGTTTGACAACCGGGACATTGAGTGTTTGCTGGAGGTACTTGGCCAAACCCTGAAGTTTCATGCCGCCGCCGAAGGCAATCACCCTGGCAAACCCCTTCTCGCGACCGGGACCGCTGCTGCTGTAAAAACCGAGGCTCCGCTGTATCTCGCTGCCGAGATCGGTAAACACCGGCTTCATCGCGGTAAATATCTGTCGCATGTATTTGCTCATCGGCGCGGTCCGTTTGAGCTTTTCGGCCTTGCGGAAACTCAGGTGGAAGGCGTCGGCGATCGCCTGGCTAAACGCATTGCCCCCGATGCGAATGCTGCGCTGCCAGATCCCCGTCTGACTGCACACCACCAGCGTCGTGTTCTCGGCGCCCATGTCAATTATGACGGTCGCCTTCTCGTTGTATCCGCCGATGCCTTGAAGGTCATGCAGGGCATAGTTGTACAGCGCAATCGGGGAAATCTGAACGCAGGAGACTTTCATGTTCTCCCGAGTGAAATGCTCCATCGCGGCGTTGATGATCTCGTTTTTGATCGCAAAAATGCCAACCTCCGTGTCCGGACTGTCGGGGTCGTCCATGATTTGCCAGTCCCACTCCACCTCGTTGATGTCAAACGGAATCTGCTGGACGGCCTCGAATTGGACAATCTCGGGAACTCGCTTCTTCTCAACGGGCGGCAGCTTGATGAAACGGGCGAAACTGTTGTGGCCGGCAATCGATATGGCCACTTCCTCGTCGCCGACATCATTGCGCGAAGCGAACCGCCCAAGCGTCTCGCTGATCATATGCTCTCTGATCTCTTCGTCTATTCCATCGGCCGACAGGACCCGCCCGTGTTCAATATAGTCGAAACCCACCACTTCCAGCCCTTCATCGCCCCGCACCAGACGAATCGCCTTTAGTGCGTTGCTCCCGATATCGATTGCCCAAATGCCTTTTACTGAAGAGGCCATACCCGTCGTCTCCTGTGCCGGAAGTAAATGAACTCAAAAAAACGCCAAACCGTCCGAGCCGTCCGCCCGTAACAGCCCTGCATAATAACAGAGCCGCCAAAACCCTTGTATGTTACACACACATCACCTAATATAACAGAAAATGAAGACTTTTACCATAAATACTCTTGGCTGCAAGGTCAATCAATATGAGAGCCGGCAGATAAGCCAGTTGCTGACCAGCTACGGCCTGAAACAGGCCCCGCACACACAATGCGCCGATCTCGTGGTTGTAAACACCTGCTGTGTCACTCATATCGCATCGGCAAAAAGCCGTCAATCCATTCGAAAAGCCCAAAAAACCGCGAAAAACGCCATTGTTCTTGTCGCTGGATGCCTGCCTCAGGGACCGGCCGATGAGTTGAAGAACATCGCCGGAAATGTTCATATCGTCGGCAGAAAGAAAGAACTTGTCGCCACCCTGCGTAATCTCGTGGCAGGCGGCAACACTGAGAACACGCCCGCAAATCCTAATATACCACTTTCAGCCGTCAAAATCAAGGATAAAACCCCGTCCCGGCCGGATACCGACTCGCCGGAGTTGCCGGCGATTACGTCATTTTCGGGACAAACACGAGCCTTTTTGAAAATCCAGGACGGCTGCGACGCCTTTTGCACTTATTGTATTATACCCAAAATCCGGACAAAGGTTTGTAACAAGCCTGTAAAAACCGTCCTTGCAGAAGCCGGCGACCTCGTTCGCGCCGGCCATAAGGAGATCGTGCTGACCGGGATATTCTTAGGCGCCTACGGCCAGAATACCGCCAGACGCAGACACTGGGACCCCGCACGGCTGGATTCGTTGGCCGACCTGCTCGACAAGACGGCCCAAACGCCGCACCTGGCCCGTCTCAGACTCAGCTCGCTCGAACCGGCCGACGTTACCGACCGCCTCATCGATGTCATCTGTAGCCATGAAAATATCGCCCTGCATCTCCACCTGCCCCTCC
Organism: Planctomycetota bacterium; assembly: GCA_003644175.1. Taxonomy (GTDB): domain Bacteria; phylum Planctomycetota; class Phycisphaerae; order Sedimentisphaerales; family Anaerohalosphaeraceae; genus B28-G16. Next base: position 5,688 of record QNBS01000078.1, read on the forward strand.
AGTCCGGCTCAGACCGCATCCTCAAGCGCATGTGCAGGCAATACAGGATCGCCGATTTCCGCAAGACTATCGAAAAGCTGAAATCGCGTCTGGACCGACCTGCCATAACGACTGATATTATCGTCGGTTTTCCCGGCGAAACAGACGACGACTTTGCCGCCACCGTCAAAATCGCAAAAGATGTCGCTTTCTCAAAAACCCACGTCTTCAGTTTCAGCGCCCGCAAAGGCACCCCCGCCGCACGGATGCAGCCTGCGGTACCGGCCGAAGTCATAAAAGAACGCTCCCGCATACTGCACGAATTGGATCGGACATTACAGCAGCACTTCCGCCGGCAATTCATCGGTGAGGAAATGAGCGTAATCATCGAAACCCTGGACCCGCCCAAAGGCCGCTGCCAACGCTACTTCATAGCCGAACCGAACACCGATCGACGCCTCGAAACAGGAGACATGGTCACTACCATTCTGCAATAACCACAGCCCCGCGAAGGAATGTCATTCCCGCGAAATGGAACATCCCTTCGGGATTTTGCTTTGCTCAAGTTTTTCTATCGCCCACGTGAAATACTCTTTCAATCCCGACGATACGCCGGCGAGTTGTTCTTTCAGAGCCGCTAAAGCTTCCTTTCCTGCTTTTGATGTGTTTGCCAAAGCGATTGCAGCATTCCTGCGAATGAGTTCGGGGCGCTTATCGGTAAGAAGTTCCAGGAGAGCAGGTGTGCGTTCCATGCCGTCAAGATTCTTGTGGCTGGCATGGCGGCGCGGATCAAACCCAACTCGTGGATCGACCCGGCGGCAGATCAGATTTTTATTTGCAGGACAAACTTCCTGGCATATATCGCACCCATGAATCCAATTCTGCATTTTCGAACGGATTTGCGGTTCAATATATGGTTGGCTCCTGGTAATTGGATTTATACACAACTTCGGGTTGACTTTATAGGGAGCATACAGGGCGCCCGTAGGACATGCCTTAATGCACCTTTCGCATCCCCGGCAGTTTGTCGAAGGTTTATCAAAATTGTCAGGCTCAAACTCTGCCTCAGTAAGAATGTTGCGTAATGCGATATACGAACCATATGCGTGAGTTTGAAGAATACCATTCTTGCCGTAGGCCCCGATTCCAATACGGTCGGCGACATATTTCAAAGGAATATTCTGGCCCTGGATCGCTTTATGTCCATGCTCTTCGAGAAAACTTACTACATGCTCGGCAATTTGCCGAACCACCGGATAGTAGCTGTATATCCTTGCCGTTTTCCCCCGGAGTTGGCGGCGTGTATTTTTGTAGATTGCATTTTCATCGTAAGCATATACGCCAAGTATAATTATAGTTTTTACAGTCGGCAGACTCTTTCGCGCGTCTGAAAGATGAGTGAAGAACGACATTTCCCGCGAACCCGGCATGTTTGCCACCGGCCAGGCCATGAAATCTTCCAGTTGTGCGCCGGTATCCTGCAAGCGTTTTTCGACCTCAGCCAGATAACCGTTATATGCTTGGGCGCTCGCCATTGCAACCAATTGAGCGCCCTGGGAGACCGCAAATTCTTTAATCTCGTTTTTCAATTGATTCATTTTTTTTGTTTTGTTATCCGGATTGCCATTGCCCGATCAATTGTGCGGTAATTTTGTCGCCGGTTTTTTTGCCCCATGCCGCGAGGCGATTGATAAGGTCTGCGATCACTTTTTTGGATTCTGGTTTATCGTAGAGGTTTTCTTTGTCGGGCGTCGGGCTTGTACGATCGTACAACTCCGGTTTGCGGGAAGTGTTCAAAATCAGCTTCCATCTGTCTGTTATTACGCAACGCTCGCGCATCGACTGGTCTCCGCCTTTCACCGGTTTTTTGTGGGTTGTGTAGGGTGTGTTTTGCACGAAGATGTCCTCGTGCCGGCCGGAGGCGTCTCCCGCCAACAACCGTTTTGCGCTTTGTCCGTGCAATGTCTCCGGCCAGGGCTGATCGCAAAGGTCCAGTATGGTCGGCGCCAAATCGGCTATGCTGATGATGTTATCGATCCGTTGGCCCTCCGGCAGCACGCCCGGCCAACTAATGATCAGCGGCACGTTCGCCGCCTGATCATAGCACAACCGCTTGTGATGTTTGTTCCAGCGATGCGGATAGTTCTCGCCATGGTCGGAAGTGAACAGTACAAGGGTGTTTTCGCGCAGACCGAGACTTTCTACGGTTTCCATCACGCGCTTAATGTTAGTATCAATACGGTTGACCATTGCATGATAGATGTCCTGATCCTTGGATTCGAATTTTCCGCGGAACAGGGCAAGGTTCTCTTTGGGTACGTCCTTAGTGTGCGGCGGATAGAAACTCAGCCAGCATACGAACGGTTTGTTACGGTTCTGTTTTATGAACTCGACGGCGTAATCGGCCTCAAGGTCCGGGCGGTATCGACCGACATTGTTCTTGCCGAGGGTGTATTTCGTGTTTGCGTCTTTCTGTGATTGACCCGGCAATGCGTAGACCGGCTCTTTTTTAATAAAATGTTTCCATCCGGTATTAAACCCTCGCCACTGGTCGAAGTAATCGGGCACGGGATCGTCCCCGAGATGCCATTTGCCAATATAGCAAACTTCGTATCCCTTCTCGCCCATCGCTCGCGGCCAGGAGAAGAGGTCGGGTCTCAGCGGAATATAGTTTTCCACAACGCCCGTAGCGTTCGGGAACAGCCCCGTAATCATACTCGACCGGCAGGGCGAGCAGACCGGCTGCGTCGCATAGCAGGAAGTAAACAGCGTCCCCTCGGCGGCCAGCTTATCCAGCGCCGGTGTAATCGCCTTGTCATTTCCATAACACCTTAGCGTGTCCTTTCGCTGCTGGTCGGTCATGATATAGATTACGTTCGGCCTGCGGCGTTCGGCTCGCCGTCCAGGCAAAGCCTTGCACCCCATTGGCGTCGCCAGGGCGCTCAA
>QNBS01000079.1 GCA_003644175.1 Planctomycetota bacterium
ATTTTAGCCATGTGTGGAAAAAACAGGAAACCGCCTTCGGCGGAGGCTGTTTTATTCTGGATTCCCGCTTTCGCGGGAATGACAAGCAAATCTCACACCCGGCTAAAATATTTTCTTCTCTCTAAGGCAATTGCCGCCGCCTCATTGTAATCATTCGGCAACGGCAACGCCGGTCAATCCCAATTGCTGCTTGATCTTTTCTGCAAGCAAATGCGCCTCGGCCTTGTCGTCGATATCTCTTGCAATCTCAAGTGTCGCCTTTGGTTCCTGCTGATCGCTCCTCTCGGCGGCTTTTTTACAGAAGAATTGTTCGAGTCCGCTTAACTGGCTCAGATCGGAATGCTCGATGCGAACAGCGTAAAAATTATTGCCACCGCTCGAGCCGCACTTCTTGACGGCAATATCAATGATATAGTCCCGCCCGATGGTTCGCGACCACTGCTTTGAACCAAGCCGTTTTATATAGTTGATCCGCCCGTCCTGCACCCACACCTCCTTTGTCCCCATCGAGAAAACGCCAAACATCGCCAGTAAACTCCCAACCAAAACGAATACGCCGGCAATTACGATCGGCGCCGCCAAAAACAATAGCGCAAAGAACTTGTTTTCATGAAATTGCGGCAGGAACTTCATGATCGAAAAATAAGCGATCCCAATGCCAATCGACAAAAAGATAAAACCGAACGCAAACAAAGCGCGGCTTCCGCCCCTGCTGACATAATGCTCACTGCCGCCAACGCGGTCTGTCTTGATCTCCTGAAAATCCAGCCGCCCTGCCTGGTGAGCCTTGACGGCGGCAGCGGCGTCGGCCGTGTCTTTTTTGGCCAGATTGATCGTCGGGTCGCTGGCCTCTGTGCGATAGATCGGCAGCACGAATTCGAGATTCAGGTCCATCCCCGGGATATCCGCTTTGACCTTGAGCTTCCACTTATAGCTATACCGCGTTGAGCCGGATCTGTGATTGTCCGTCTCATCCTTTGTTTCAAAAGGTATCTCGACATCGACCGGCACTTCTATCTGACCGATGCCCTGCAATGCGTAACCGCTTGTCGCGCGCGAGGCCTGTCCGGAATTTACCTGCATCTCGTGCTTGAAAAGCCAATGCGTCGATGTATGCGACTTCTTGCCGGAAGATCTGGTTCGAGATTCCTCATTAACAAGGGTAATATTTATATCCGCGTCCTGGCCAAGATCGCCGCTTAACAGCAGCACCCCGGAAAGCCTGCCCCCTATAACGCCGGGCATGGTTTTCATCACAAACTTACTGCCGCGCCATTTACGATTGCGCAAGAACATAAAGATCGCCGAAGCCGTCAGACACAAACCAACAACAGGAAACAGCAACACGATATTCTCTTTATTAGGCGGAAGTTTAAGTGCGTTTTCCGCATTTAACGCCGCCGCCATACCAATAGCCAGAAACACAATACCCATTGCCGATAAGATCGCCGGAACAGCACCGCATGGACGAATCTCTCCGCCGCGCCATTTCTTCTTTTCCCAGGGTCTTACACTTGCCATAACTTTCTCCGATTAATTAAAGGCCGCTCCCCTTTTCTTCTTCCTTTACGAACTGCTCTGCAAAATACCTGGGTGTCAGATGCTCCGGCGACCGGACCGGCGGCAATCGCCGGCCTTGTCCTCGCTAACGCCAAAATAAAACCTGATTTATTTACAAGTCGTAAATCCGACATACCCAAACGCACTGTCAAAAACTCTTCCAAAACATGCCCGAATCCTAAACCCCAAACAGACAGTTGTCAACAAACATTCCCACAGCAGGCAAGTGGTTGATGTGTGCAGGAAAACTCCTCTGATAAAACAACGGTTCCGCCGTTGTGCACCCGGTTCGGCAAGGGGTTGCAATTGGTGTTCGATTCTTGTATAATAGCCCATCTGTGTATTGTGTGTGTTTGGTTGTTATGTAAGGATCGAGTGATGAAATCATCGTGTTTTTTCACCCCGTTTGTGACGGGGTTGGTGCTTGTTTGTTTGTTCGGTGGTTCATGCTTCGTTGTCGCGGCGGGAGAATCCGCCGGCATCCTGGTTGAGAATCTTGCCGATACCGAGCGTGTCGGGTATCAGTTGCTGCTGATCGCCGGTTCGGTCGGCGGCCAGGCAGACAGGCTGGAAGTGTCGGCAGGCCCCGACCGGCGAACGTGGCCTGTGGTGGGCGGGCGGTTCAAGGCGTTTGTGATGCTGACGCGCGGTCGCAACGAGATTCATCTGTCTGCGCCGGGCCACCGGGCAAGGCCGTTGATTGTCAATTACGAACCGATCAAGAGCGGCCGTTTTGTGCGAATGGTTTACGTCGTCGCCGCCGATTCCGACGGGCGGTTCCAGGCGCCGCCGGGCGAGCCGGACGATATTGAAAGCGCCAGGAAACGGCTTGCATTTGCGGGGCTGTTGATGCAGACGGCAACGGCGGAGTTAATGAACGACGCCGGCTATGGACGCAAGACGTTCCGGCTGTATCGAAACGGCGCCGGCGACGTGGAGACCGTTGTTTACCGGAGCAAGCTTAAGATGGCGGATGCCCAAAAGATGACGGGGCTTGGATTATGGCAAAAACTCTACCGCGACATGGGCGGCTCCAATGGCAAGCGCCGCAACATTGCGGTCATGCAGATGACGCGGTACGACCCGCGAGAGGGTACGGCTTATGCCCACACGGCTCTTGGCGCCGGCGGGCTTGCCCTGTTCGGCTCGGGAGGGCTGCATACCTGGGCCCAGGGCCTGGATGAGCTTGTCGAGCGCTTTTGCGATCAAAGACGCGTTACCGATTTGGGTCTGTTCGATGACAGCGCATATCGCAAGACCTTCTGGGCGAACTACACCACCGGCATCGGCGTCTGCATGCACGAGTTGGGGCATACCTTCGGCCTGGATCACTCCGGCGACCGGGAAGGCATCATGGAAAGGGGTTTTGACAGGATCAACCGCTTGTTTGTGGTGTCGGACGGCAGCAGGGTTTTCGACAACTACAGCGTTCGATGGTCGCCCGAAAGCGCAAAGCTCCTGGATCAGAGCTCATGGCTGAATTAGGTCGCCTGCGCAGCGCGATGCTGATATAGTTTGTGTTAGAATACCCCTTCATCGAACAAGCTCTGGGTGCAGGTAGTTGCCGATTGAGAACAGCCGTCAACGGATTTTGAATCGCTCAAAATAGTGTTTGCATTCCAGCCTTGTCCAGTTAAAATGGCCGCGATTGTGCAGGATGGACAAGGCGTGGAATCAAAGGAGAGCAAATGAGCGACCAATCGAGCCCAAATGCAGGCGGCGCAGCCGGCGATGTCGAACGGGACCGTCAGATACTGGTGAGCGCCCGGCAAAAGGGCAAACTTTCCACTTTCGGCGCGTTTTTCAGGCTGTCCGGACCGGGATGGATGCAGAGTGCGATTACGTTGGGGGGTGCTTCGCTTGCCGGAAGTCTATATCTTGGCGTGTTAGGCGGATACAGTATGCTGTGGCTGCAGCCGCTGGCGATTATTGCCGGGATCGTGATGTTGGGCGCAATCAGCTATGTCGCTCTTTCGACGGATGAGCGACCCTTCGGTGCGATCAACAGACATATCAACCCGATGTTAGGCTGGAGTTGGGCGATTGCGACGTTGATTGCGAATGTGGTTTTTGCGATGCCGCAGTTCGCACTGGCGACGGCGGCGCTGCAGCAGAATCTGATGCCGAATATTGTAGGACCCGATGCGATGCCCGGCGCCGGAGGCAAGCTGGTGGTGTGCGGAGGGATTCTTGCGATCTGCATTTTTGTGACGTGGTTCTACAACAGCGGCAGCAAGGGTGTGAAATTTTTCGATATTGTGCTGAAGCTGATGGTTGGCGTTATTGTTGCATGTTTTTTCGGCGTGGTGGTCAAGATGAGTTTTGCCGAGGGCGGCGGACTCGAATGGGGGTCGATTTTGAAAGGGTATATTCCCAACCCCGGCCTGTTGACAACTCCGGCAGAAACGTTTGCCCCTTTTATTGATGGGGTTGACGTGTGTTTTCGCCAGTTCTGGTCCGACATGATAGTCAGCGAGCAGCGTTCGGTGATGATCACGGCGGTGTCGGCGGCGGTGGGGATCAATATGACTTTTCTTATGCCGTATGCACTTTTGAAACGCGGGTGGAACAAAGACTTTCGCGGACTTGCGATTTTCGATCTTTCGTTCGGGATGTTTATTCCGTTTATTCTTGCGACAAGTTGTGTGATGATTGCTTCTGCATCGCAATTTCATACTCAGCCTGCGGCGGGGTTGTTGGGCGCCAAGGATGCTTCGGGCGCCGTTATCGAAGTGCCGGCGAATCTTAAACGGGGCTACACGAAAAATGCGGAGGCGCGTATCAAGTTCGAGATTGGAGCAGACGCTTTCGATGCCTTGAGCAAGGAAGAGAAAGCCCGTCGTGTCGAGTCTTTGCCGCAGGCCGACAAGCGGATGGCGGCGATGCTGGTTCGACGGGATGCTTTTAATCTGGCTAATTCGCTTTCGCCGCTGACGGGTCCGGTTGTGGCTCACTATGCATTCGGTGTCGGCGTTGTGGGAATGGGGATATCGTCGATTATTATCATGATGCTCATTAACGGGTTTGTCTTCTGCGAGGTTTTAGGCGTCGAGTCGAAGGGTTGGCAGTACAGAGTCGGCAGCTTGATGCCTGCTGTCGGCGCGCTTGCGCCGTTTTTGTGGACGGGAGGCAAGGCTCAGTTCTGGCTGGCGGTTCCGGCGTTTGTGTTCGGCATGATGATTTTGCCGATTGCGTACTTTACGTTCTTTATGATGATGAACTCGAAGAGCCTGCTGGGCGACAACATGATCCGCGGCGGCAAACGGGTGGTGTGGAATGTGCTGATGGTGATAGTGTTGGGACTGGTGACGCCTTGTGCTGTATGGGCGATATGGAACTTCTCTTCGCACAAGCTCGGCTCAGGTTGGGTAGGCGCCGGTCTGATGATCGCCTTTGTCGCGATCACGCTGATTGTCGGTGTGCTGCGGCCAAAACCGAAGTAACTGTCGTTGGCTGTCGAAATCGCCGAGCCCAAAGAATCTTAATCGTGGTAGATTTTACCTTCGCGGAAGTCCTGCCAGGCGGTTTCGAAGGCTTTTCTGTCGGTCGGCGCGGGTCTTACTTCGATGTTTGTGCACGCAAACAGGTCGCAGGACTCTTCGTCGTACATGACCTGCATAATGGTATTTCTCAATGCTTCGTTTTCCGGTTTGAACCTCAACGGTTTGCCCGTCGCTTTGTTGATGACATCGGAATGAATCTCAACGCCGTCGGCTGCAAGCACAAGATGCGAGCCGCGTGAGCCGCCGCCGGCGGCTAACAATTCGGCTATGGCTTTGAGGGAGGCTATAGCGGTGAGCCCAAGATGTCGTGCGCGAACGGCCGTCAGCATTTCATTGGGACCTGCCAGCTTGAAACCGGTTTGACCGATGCTTTTGTAAAACTCAACCATTTCCTTCAGGGCCTTGCGTGCATCGTCCAGTTGCCTTATGTGTCCTCCTGATGTGGTCATAACACTCTGGATGTTTTCGATTGCTTCTTTGGGCGCCCAACCTGCGGGGTTGTTTAGGCTGTCTAATTCGCCGATTAGTTGACTGAGTTGGCCGGCGATCTCCTCTGCGTTGTCGGCATAGTCGGCGATGTCCGAACCGTATGCGTTAGCGATGTATTCCGCCGCCCGCAGGCCTCCGGTCTGTCCGGCGTTGAGTGCCGATCCGCCGGGACGTTTTACGCCGTGGGTGCCGGCCATTTCACCGATAACGAAGGTGCGGGCGATGTTCGATTCCCACCACTTATTCACCGCAAAGCCGCCGTTGTTGTGTTGTGCGCAGACGGCGATTTCAAGCGGTTCGGCGTACAGGTCAATTCCGTTTTCCGTATAGATATCTATGGCAGGGCGGTTCATGCCGGCGAGTCGCTCGATCGGCGTGGCGCCAAGTGCGCCTGCTTTGGTCAGGTAGGACAGGGCCTCGGCTTCGAGTTCATGGATGTCAAACGGCCGCATGGCGCTGTTGCCGATGGGATTTTGCAGAAAGTCCATGAAGACGCGCCTGCCCTTTTGCGTTTCGTTGAACACAAGTATGTCGATCAGCGAAGAGCGCAGTTCGGTGATTCGCTGCGGATCGAACGGCCACTGGTAGCCTTTAAGGAAGATATTTGTCGCCATTCGGCTCATCGTGGGGAAAAAGTCGGTTAAGAATTCCCGGCAGTCGTTTCCGTCGGCGTCTGTGCTGAAAATTCGCGGGATCGCCTGCATGTATGTGCCCGATACATTCCAGCGAAACTTGATGCTCGCCAGACCAAACTGCGATTCGGTGAGATTCTCGGCAATCAGACCCGCCTTAAACGCCAGTCCATGAATGCCCGTCTGACCTTTGGGGTATACGCTTGTCTTGTAAAGCTCGCCCGGTCCGCCGGCGGCCAACACAAGGTTGGCGCAGTAGTACACATTGATGGCGTAATTGCCGCCGTTGAGTTTCTTCTTGTCTATCGTCGCCACGCCGACGATTCGTTTCGATTCACCCGCACCGACCGTAAGAAGCTGTGCAACTTCCCGGCAATCGTCGATGGCGATTCCGTAACGTTCGACCTGTTGCTGCAGGCACTGGCTCATGAATTTGCTTGTCTTGGGGCCCGCCGACGTCGCCCGCTCGTATGGATCGTGGTCGGTCTTGTAACCGATGTAGCTGCCCATGGGATCGTGCGGAAACGGCACGCCGGCCTGTACGAGATGATAGAACTCACGAAGCGAGCCTATCGCCTCGGCGAGGGCAAGATCGCCGTGGCAGCAGCCGGCGGCGGTGAGGCTTTCGGCGAATTCGGCGGCGCTGTCGGCTGTCTCGGAGCTCGTGCCCATCTTGTAATAGGTCTGCTTGTCCGAGCCGCTCATACGCGAAGCGCCCAACGATAGCCCTGCGGTAATCACCGCGATTCGGTCGCCGGCGTCGGTAATACCTTTGTCGGCCATGAACTCATACAGGTGCACCGCACAGTTCATCCCGGCTGCGCCGGCGCCGACTATGACGGTGTTGTAACGATGCACGGTTATTGTCTGACCGGCGATCTTTTTCGTTTCCATGGTGATATCCCTCATCGCAAATTGAAATTCCTGCCGGTAACGCGACTGATCTCTTTGATGTCGGCGGTTGCAAAATCAATATCGGGCCATTTCTGTGATCGCAGCTTGTCTATCATTTGCTTGATTTCGGTCAGCTTCCGGGCAAGCAGGTCATAATCCTGGTCCGCGACGATCTGCTGCATGACAGGTTTGTCTATCATGCTGAACGACCCCCCTAAAACGAGAACGCCCGCTTCGATGTAGTCGCCCATATTCTGCGCATTCGTACCGCCGGTCGGCACGAGGCTGATCGTCTTGTGAATCGCAGGATCGACAGCCTTGACAAACGCAGGCCCGCCCAACTGCTTTGCCGGAAAGACCTTGCACAGATTTGCGCCTTTGGCAAACTGACCGGCTATCTCCGTCGTCGTGCCGCAGCCGGGAATTATCGGTACGGCGCCGGCAAACTTCGCATAGCTTGCATCGCTGAAATTCACCGCCGAGACGATATAGCAGGCGCCGGCGTCAACCACTTCGGCGACCGACGGCAGTCGATCTCCCGGCCGGCCGGCATTATAGATTTTGAGCATACTCGGAAAATCAATCAGGCTCGCCACACCTGCGGCGAAATCCGGTAATTGGCCGCGGAGGCGTTTGAGCTTTTCCAACGGTTTGCTTATCCGGCAGGTCACTTCCATATTGTTGACGCCGGCGGTTATCAGCGCCTCGGCGGTCTTGACAATATCCAGCCTGTCCTGGTTGAATACCAGAATGAAGCCGTCTCTCAGGATCGTCTGCAGTGTGTTTTCGGCATCCATGTATGGTCCCCTCACAGTCTTTTCAAATGAAATCCACCATCTACGTTAATGACCTGGCCGGTGGAAAAGTCAAGCCGTCCCTCGGCAATCGCGCCGACGGCGCCGGCGACATCTTCGGGCTGTCCCCAGCGTTTGATGGGAGTAAGCCCTTGGGCGATCAGCTTGTCGTACTTGTCCCTGACAACGCTGGTCATATCCGTTGCGATGACGCCGGGTCTTATCTCAAAGACGCCGACGCCGTACTCGGCCAGGCGGTCGGCGTACAGTTTGGTCATCATGCTCACACCCGCCTTGCTGATGCAGTATTCGCCGCGTCCCGGACTGCTCGTATAGGCCGAGATCGACGAGGTGTTCACGATTCGGAAGTTCCGGTCCGGGTGCGATTCTTTCTGACGTATCATCCAGTTGGCCACTGTCTGCGTCAGAAAATAGGGGCCTTTTAGATTAATAGACACAACCCGCTCAAAGCTGGCCTCGGTCGCCTCCAGGATGTCGGCCCTGTTTGCAGGCGCGACTCCGGCGTTGTTGACGAGCATATCGCATCGCCCGAACGCATCTTCGGCTGTCTTGACCAGCCGGGCGCGATCGGCGGTATTGCTGATATCGCTCCGAATTATCTCACATCTTGCGCCGGCTCCGACGCTTTGCCCCTGGGTCTCCAGCGCGCCTGTCCCATCCCGCCGGCCCGTTGACGAAAACTCCAAATAGCTGACC
>QNBS01000080.1 GCA_003644175.1 Planctomycetota bacterium
GGGTATCACCTGTGGACGATCAATGTTGACGGGACGGGGCTTAGGCAGTTGACGAAGGGTGAGTGGCACGATTACAACGGCTGCTGGCTGCCGGATGGCGGGATTGCTTTTTTGAGTTCGCGGATTGCCCAGTTTGCTTACTGCTGGCATGCCCCGGTGGGGATTGTGCATCGGATGGATGCCGACGGGGGGAATGTGAAGTTGCTGAGTGCGAACTATCTTAATGATTTTACTCCGTATCCGCTGGACGACGGGCGGATTATCTACAGCCGGTGGGAATATGTCGATAAGCCGGCGATTCCGATTCAGAGCCTGTGGACGGTTAATCCGGATGGGACGAGTTTGTCGGGTTACTTCGGCAATGGGGTGCTTTCTCCGGGTACGTTTATGGAGGCGCGTTCGGTTCCGGGCGGGACGAAGATTATCTGTACGATGACCGGTCATAACGGCCCGACGCGCGGGGCGATAGGTATTATCGATCGGAGCAAGGGTGTAAACGCCCAGGCTGCGATATGGAACATTACGCCCGATGTGCCGGTGCCGGCTGTCGATAAGGGCAACGGCAATACCGGCGGCAGCAAGGTTTACAGTTGTCCGGCGCCTGTCGACGAGAGGCGTTTTCTGGTGTCGGCGAGGGGGCCTGTGCTGGTTCGGACATACGAGGGTGAATGTCAGTCGGTGGCGCTTTATCGGCCGGAGAATGGGATGCAGTATTTCAACGCCCAGCCTGTGAGACCGAGGCGGCGGCCTCCGGTGATTACGTCTGGTAATGATTATAAGGGGGGCGATCGCCGGGATGCGGTTATGTATCTGCAGGATGTTTACAACGGTCTGGAGCCCCATATCAAGCGCGGCGAGATCAAGCGTATTCGCGTGGTTCGCGAAATGGAAAAGACCGTGCGAATCGATCCGAAGTACCGGGCGTTCGGGTTTCAGTTTCCGGTGATTTCGTGCGGCGCGACCTATGCGGGCAAGACCGTATTGGGCGAGGTGCCCGTCGAGGCGGACGGCTCAGCATATTTCCGAGTGCCGGCGGGGATGCCGATTTACTTTATGGCGATCGACGAGCATGGCAGGGCTCTTCAGCGTATGCGAAGCTTTACCCATCTGATGCCCGGCGAAGTGCAGGGTTGTGTTGGCTGTCATGAGCCTCGGCGGCATGCGCCGGGTTTGATGCGCGGCGCGGCGTACAGAACCGAGCCGAAGGAGCTTACGCCGCCCGAATGGGGTGTGCGGGGATTCGACTATTCGCGGATTGTTCAGCCGGTGCTGGATGAGTACTGTATCGGCTGTCATAACCCGGTCGATGCTCCGAAAAAAATCGATCTTACCGGCGGCAAGACGGACTATTTTAATGTTTCGTACGATGTTCTCGCCCGTGAGAACCAGGGACCGAAAGGAAGCCCGTATGTCAGTTGGATACCAACTTATAACGGCCAGGAGCAGAATATCTTAGAGACAACGCCGAAGGCGTGGGGTTCTGCTAAGAGCCCGCTGGCGGAGGTTGTGCTGTCTGGTCATCCGGATGGCGAGGGCAGGAAGCGTTTTGAGATGGACGAGGCCAGTCGCCGGCGGATACTTGCGTGGATCGACTTAAATGTGCCGTACTATGGCAGCAGCGAGACTGCTTATCCGGAGCTTAACGGGTGCAGGCGTGTGTATCCGGAAAAGCTCGATGCGGTGCTTGCCGATGTCGGTCGGCGGCGCTGCGGTGAATGCCACAAGGACGGCAAGTCGCCCAGACGGGTCTGGACGAGGGTGACCGAGCCGGAGTATAATGATTTTCTGTTAGCTCCTCTGGCAGTGTCGGCCGGTGGGAGCGGCAAATGCGGCGAGGACGTGTTCAAAACGAAAGAAGATGCGGATTACAAGGCGATATTGGCGACGTTTGAGCCGGTTATCGCCATGTTGAAGGATACGCCGCGAATGGATATGCCCGGCGGTCGGCCTGCACCGGAAGTTTGCCGGGACAGGAAGTAGGCGATTTTAGATTGTATATTGTAGAGAGGTGGCGTTATCTTTTTGAGTGGAAGGGATACTATGCGTTTTGCTTTTTGTGTTCTGGTTGCAGCATGTGTGGTGAGTTGCTCACTTGGCGATGCGGGCGATGCTTATGTCAAGAAGGCTACGTGGGCGCAGACGGTTATTGCTACGCAGCAGAATTACCGGGAAAGCGGCGACAAGGTCAGCCTGAAGCCGGGTCCGTGGTACACGACGGGGCCGATGAGCGCCAAGAGTTTTGCCGAGACATCTTTTTCGCCGGTCGGCGGTATCGATCTGGCGAGCACAAAGCCAGGCAAAAAAAAGAAGAAAGTGTGGGCGAAGAAGGACTATACCGACGGCCTGATTCATTCCCTTCCGGGCAAGGACAGGGCGTCAACGTATCTTTACCGTGTGATCACCGCCGCCCGGGCGACGACGGTAAGGGCGGGGTTCGGCAGCGACGACGGCATCGAGGTCTGGCTAAACGGCAAGAAGATTCATTCCAATGATGTTCCGAGAGGGCCGGGGGCCAACCAGGACATGGTCAATCTGGACCTCAAGGCGGGCGACAACGAACTGTTCATGAAGATATACAACCGCACGGGCGGCCACGGGTTTTACTTTTCGACGGGAGAAAACCCGCTGCTTCCCTTGTGGCGGAATTTCGAGCGGGACTTTCCGGTCGAGAGCAACTTTCTCAAGCGCGACCTTGGCGGCAGCGCTTACCTGGACTTTATTGTGGACAAGGACGCTCTGAGGACAGAGAGGAAGCTTGTCGAGAAGGTGCTCGGAGATGTCGGAAAGTTCGGAGGGAAATTGCAGGCCGAGTACAAGGCGGTCAGCAAGACCGATGCGGCCGGCGGCGAGAAACTGCTTGCGCTTTATCTGAAGGGGTGCAGTTGCCGCAAGAGTATCGAGGGTCTGAAGGATGTTAATGTCGTTGCGCTTCGTCGGGCTATTGAGGACCTGATCGAGACTTACGGTTCGGCTTATCCCAACGGCAAGGACTATTTAGCCCGCCTGGAGAAGGTTGAAAAAGTCATGCAGGACGGCGAGGCGAGCGATATTGATCTGATCGAGGAGGTGGTTAGTCTGCGGCGGGAGGCGCTGTTGTCTAATCCGCTGATTGATTTTGAGAAGATGCTTGTCGTCAGGCGAAAGTCGAACAATATCGGGCTGCCTGCAAACTGGCAGGGCAACTGCTCGATAAGCAAGCAGGGTTATGACAACGAGATCGCATTGCTCGACGTCGAGGTCGACGGCGAACTCTCGACGGTTTACAAGCCGGGCGAATCGAGATTCGTGGGCGATATCGATCTTCATTTTGACGCCGAGCGGATGCTGTTTTCCATGCCGGGCGGCAGGGGTAACCGGTGGCAGATATGGGAGATCAACGCAGGCGGCGCGGGTCTGAGGCAGGTGTCGCTTGCCGATCAGCCTGATGTGGATAATTATGACGCCTGCTATCTTCCGGACGGTCGGATTATTTTCGCCTCGACGAGATGTTTTGCAGGCGTTCCTTGTGTCGGCGGGAAGGATTACGTAGCCAACCTGTGCGTCATGGACGCCGACGGGCGCAACGTCCGTCAGTTGTGTTTCGACCAGGACCATAACTGGTGTCCGACTATGCTCAACAACGGCCGGGTGCTGTACACTCGCTGGGAATATTCCGATACGCCTCACTATTTTTCCCGGCTGCTGTTTTCGATGAACCCGGACGGCACGAACCAGGCGGAGTATTACGGCAGCAACTCGTACTGGCCGAACTCGACGTTCTATGCACGCGCGATTCCGAACCATCCGACGCAGGTGGTGGCGATTATTTCGGGTCATCACGGTATAAAAAGGATGGGTGAGCTTATTATCTTCGATCCGGCCAAGGGTCGCCATGAGGCCGACGGGGTTGTGCAGCGGATTCCGGGTTATGGAAAAAAAGTTGAGCCGAAGATCGTCGATCAGTTGGTCCGCAGCTCCTGGCCCAGGTTTCTGCACCCGTATCCGCTCAGTGAAAAGTATTTTCTTGTCGCCTCGCAGCCCGATGCCGGCGCCAACTGGGGCATTTATCTTGTTGATGTTTTCGACAATATGCTGCTGCTCAAGGAAGAACCAGGTTATGCTCTGCTCGAACCGGTTCCGTTTGGCAAGACGCAGAAACCGCCGGTGATTCCGGACCGTGTCGATCTGCGGCAGCGTGAAGCGATTGTTTACCTGGTGGATGTTTACAAGGGTCAGGGCATGAAGGGTGTTCCGCCGGGGACAGTAAAGAGGCTGCGTATATACGAATTGCATTTCGGCTACCCGAAGATGGGGGGGCATAAGAATATCGGGGTCGAAGGCGGCTGGGACGTTCACCGGATTGTGGGTACGGTTCCGGTTTATGAGGACGGCTCTGCCTTCTTTAAGGTTCCCGCCAACACGCCTCTTGCCGTGCAGCCGCTGGACGAAGATGGCAGGGCGATTCAATTGATGCGAAGCTGGTTTACTGCGATGCCGGGTGAGAGTGTGTCGTGCGTGGGTTGTCATGAGCGTCAGAATACGACGGCTGCGTCGGCTCAGACGATAGCGGCGCTGAAGGAAGCGGTGGCGATTACGCCGTGGCGCGGGCCGACGAGGGGATTCAGCTTCAAGCGGGAGGTTCAGCCGGTGCTTGATAAGTACTGTGTGGGCTGTCATGACGGTTCACCGGGGCCGGGCGGCGCGGCCAGGCCGGATTTCGTCGCCAGGGACACCAACGGCTGGGGCAACTTTACGCCGTCGTATCTTGCGCTGCACCCGTATGTTCGCAGGCCCGGGCCGGAAAGCGACTATCACGTGAACCCGCCGTACGAGTATCATGCCGGGACGAGCGAATTAGTGCAGATGCTCAAGAAGGGCCACCACAACGTGCATTTAGACGCCGAGGCGTGGGATCGTTTGTATACGTGGATCGATCTGAACGTGCCGGACCACGGTTCATGGAGCGAGCATCACAAAATAGCAGGCGAATTCGACAAGCGGCGATTAGAGATGCGCAAACTCTATGCCTGCCGCGACGAGAATCCGGAAGCTGTTCCCTCGATTAAGCCCAAACCGGTCAAGTTTGTAAGGCCGAAGGCGATTCCGTCTCCTGCGACGTCGCAGATGACCGCTTCCGACTGGCCGTTTGACGAAGCCGCGGCAAAGCTGCGCCGGCGGCGTGCGGGAGGCGGCACTCGCAAGACACTGGACCTGGGCGGCGGCGTTACGATGGATCTGGTTCGCGTTCCGGCCGGTGAGTTTGTTATGGGGAGTCTGGAAGGGGCCCGGGACGAGATGCCGCTTAGCCGGGTGAAGATCGACAGGCCCTTCTGGATGGGCGTGACGGAAATCACGAATCGGCAGTACCGTCAGTTCGATCCGGAGCACTTCAACGGTTATATCGACCAGCACCATAAAGACCATACGACGCCGGGGTATCCGGTTTCCGGTCCGGATATGCCTGCGATACGCGTGTCATGGCGGCAGGCGGTTGCATTCTGCAAATGGCTAAGCGCAAAAACCGGCCTGAAGGTTTCGCTCCCGACCGAAGCACAGTGGGAATGGGCGTGCCGCGCCGGGGCCGGCAGCGCGATGAGTTACGGCGGGCTTGATACGGACTTCGGCGAGTACGCTAATCTTGCCGATTACTCGATAAGGCTTCTGGCGGTCAGCGGCGTCAATCCGAAACCGATCGCCAACCCGAGTCCCTACGAAGATTTTCTTCCCAAGGAGGGCCGATTCAACGATAAGGCCAGGATTATGGCCAGGGTCGGCGGCTACAAGGCGAACGCCTGGGGCCTGCATGATATGCACGGCAACGTCAGCGAGTGGACGCGCACCGCGTACAGGGCGTATCCTTACAGCGAAAACGACGGCCGTAACGATCTGGATGGCGGTGAGATGCGCGTTGTTCGCGGCGGGTCCTGGCGAGACCGACCCATGCGGGCGACGTCGTCGTTCAGGCTGATGTACGAGCCTTACCAGAAGGTTTTCAACGTCGGCTTCCGTGTGATTTGCGAGCAAGGGCGCAACACGGCACAATCGCGACTTGACATGTTTTTGGGAAAGAAGTGATACTTTATCCATGTGTCAAAAAACAGGAAACCGCCTTCGGCGGAGGCTGTTTTATACTGGATTCCCGCTTTCGCGGGAATGACAAGTGTTTCGCGCCAATGACACGTGAATCTCATATTTGGTAAAAGCCTGATTATGGATTCGGGGTTTATGACTGGAAACGAGGCTATGCGTTTGGTATTGAGTCTTTGGGTATGTGTTGTGCTTTCGGGTGCTGCATCCGGCGCTGTCGGGCGGAGCGGGCCTGTTGCCGAGTGCGGTATCGAGCGCCTGCGTCTTGCGATTGACGATTTGCTCGAGACGTTTGGGGAGGGCTATGGGCAGGGAGAGGTGTTTTTGCGGCGGCTGGCGGATATTGAAAACGGTCTCAAAAAGGCTGTCGGGGGCGAACGCCAGGTGCTTGTCAAGCGACTTGACGATCTGCGGCGCGAGGCTTTGGTTGCTAATCCGCTTGTTAGCGGACAACCCATCCTCTTTGTCGTGAGAAAACAGTATCGGCCCGACCATCATAATACGGCCACGATTTTTCAGACCGGGGAAATCAACACCAAGAGTTTTACGCCGAAAGCGATGCTCAAGACGTTTGATCCGGCCGACGGGCGAACGCACACCCTGCTGGATATTCCGGACGGCGTTATCCGCGACCCGGAGGTATATTTTGACGGCGGTCGGGTCATCTTCGCCATGCGCAAGGACATTAAGGACAACTACCATGTTTACGAGATTAATGGCGACGGTACGGGCTTTAGGCAGTTGACGTTTGCGTCGGGGGTTTCCGATATCGACCCGCTGTATATGGCCGACGACAGTATTGTGTTCTCGTCGACGCGCGAGCCGAAATACTGCATGTGCAATCGGCATATCATGGCGAACCTCTTCCGCATGGAAGCCGACGGCGCCAACATTCACCAGATCGGCAGGAGTACGCTGTTTGAGGGGCACGGTTCGCTGATGCCGGACGGTCGCATCATGTATTATCGATGGGAATACATCGACCGCAATTTCGGCGACGCCCAGGGGCTCTGGACGGTGAACCCGGACGGGACGAATCATGCCGTTTACTGGGGCAACAACACCAACTCGCCGGGCGCCGTCATTGACGCCCGCGTTATCGACGGTACGCAAAAGGTGATATGCACGTTTAGTTCCTGTCATGACCGTCCGTGGGGGGCGCTGGCGATTGTTGACAGGCGGCTGGGTCTTGACGGACGCGGGCCCGTTGTCAGGACCTGGCCCGCCGATGCCGTCGAACTGGTCGATAAGGGCAACTTCGATACGTTCAAGCGCGTTAGCCCCAAGTATGAAGACCCTTATCCGCTCAGCGACAAGTATTTTCTGTGCAGCCGCATGACGGGCAAGGGTGAACAGATGGGAATCTATCTGATCGATGTTTTCGGCAATGAAATCCTTTTGCACGTCGAAGGGGACGGATGTTTTGATCCGATGCCCTTACGCCGGCGTCATCGGCCGAGAAATATTCCATCGCGGCGCAACTTCGACAACGGCAAGGGGTACATGTACGTCGCCGATGTGTACGAGGGTACGCATATGAAGGGCGTTAAACGCGGTGCTGTCAAGTCGCTGCGAGTTGTGGCTTCGCCCGAGAAGAGGTTCTGGGCGCCATCTGCGGCGTGGGGCGGCCAGGGTCGGGAAAGTCCCGCCATGAGCTGGCATGACTTCAACAACAAGCAAATCCTCGGGACTGTTCCGGTTGCCGAAGACGGTTCGGTCTATTTCGAGGTCCCCGCCGATACGTGGGTTTATTTCCAGTTGTTAGATGAAAACGGCATGATGGTTCAATCCATGCGGTCGGGCACAATTGTCCAGTCCGGTGAAAAGACCGGATGTGTCGGCTGCCACGACAATCGTCATATCGCCCCGGTACCTGCAAATCGCAAGATGCCCCTGGCGTTGACGAAACCTGCCGCGAAGCTTACGCCCTGGTACGGCAAGACGCGATTGTTCGATTACATGGCGGAAGTGCAGCCCGTTTTCGACAAAAATTGTGTCCGCTGTCATGATTTCGGCAAAAAGGCCGGTAAGAAACTCGTGCTCGCCGGGGACAGGACCAATACTTTCAACGCCTCATATAATGAATTGTGGCGGAAAAAATATGTCAAGGCAATCGGCGCCGGACCCTACAAGACCCAGCAGGCCTATTCGTGGGGCTCGCATGCAAGCAAGCTGGTGGATCAGATTCTAAAAGGGCACGGCAAGCTAAAGCCGCAGACAGAAGACTTCGACAGGATCGTAACGTGGATCGATATTAACGCCCCGTTTTACGGCAGATATGACAGCGCATATCCACACAACCTGTCGGGCAGGTCGCCGCTTGACGGCGGTCAGATCAAACGGCTGACGGAACTGACCGGCGTGCCTTTTGCCAAGCTGGCAAGCCACAGCGGCAATCGCGGGCCGCAGGTGAGTTTCGACAGGCCGGAGTTGAGCCCGTGCATTGGGGTCTTCAAAGACGCGGGCGAGGCGCGATATGCCGAGGCGCTGGCCATTATCAGCGCAGGGGCGGAGA
>QNBS01000081.1 GCA_003644175.1 Planctomycetota bacterium
CCAAAATCTAATCTAAAACCTTATTTTGACGCGACAGAAGCCGTTTGAACATTTGGATTTTGGTATTTAGTGCTTGTTTCGTATTTCGGATTTAGTGCTTCGTATTTGGGCAACAGGCCCTTAAGGGTATTCGTGCGACGTCGTGCTGCATTGCCCGTTGCAAAGCAGTCAATAATCGCCGCCCCCTCACAGAGGCAGCAGTTTGCCTATCAAGTCAGAGAACTCGGCCACGAACTGATTGATAAACGGCAAAAACATTCCCATCATCAGCAAGCCTAAGCCCACACGCAGCGGCATACTGATAAACAGAATATTCATATCCGGCATTATGCGTGCAAATACAGCCAACACAACCAGCAACACCAAAAACGCCGCCAACATCGGTGCAGCCAGTCTCAGACATGCGACAAACATTGTCGAACCAGCTTTAACCGTTCCGCCGACCAGCAATGGCACAGTGGGAATACTGCCGGCGGGGAATGTCTCATAGCTTCGCGACATGATCAGCAGAAACAAATGGTGGCCGTTTGCACTCAGAAATAAAAGTATGAATATCAGTTCAATAAGCACGCCAAGCGGCTGGACCCTCTCGCCCGTCAACGGGTCCAGGGTCTGGGCCATCGCAAGGCCCATCTGTCTTTCAATAATCCGACCGCTGAGCTTGACCGCCGAAAATATGAGCACAACTATCAAACCGAGAGCAAAACCGTAAAGTGCTTCGGCGCTTATCAGCAGTATTGCTTCCAATAAGGAGGTTTGTTCGGAATTGACAGCGGACGGAGCAGCCATCGAAAAAAAGACCGAAAGCAACATGACAATCGAAACTTTGACTCTGACCGGAATGGTCCTCCAGCTGAAGACGGGCGCCGCCAGAAAAAATGCCGACATCCTTGTCAGCACCAGCACAAATCCGAGCAGCTTTGTGATCATCAGTTCCATGAACGGCTACCCGATATTTTGAATATGGCCGAAAATCTCAGTCGTAAACTTGAGCAGCACGCCAAGCATCCAGTTGCCGAAAAGCAGCGCGACAAACGCCACCGCCATAAGCTTGGGAACCACCGTCAAAGACATATCGCGTATGGAGGTGACCGCTTGAAACAATGTGACCACCACGCCTACAACGACACACGTCAGCAGAATCGGCGCAGCCACAAGCAAGGCTGTCTCAATTGTTTGTTTCCCCAGAAACATGACAAAATTACTGTCCATTCGTACAATCCCCGTAAAAATACGTACTCTATTTGAAGCCCAGACTGAGACTCCGGGCCAACAATCCCCATCCATCGACAAGAATGAATAATATCAGTTTGAAAGGCAGCGAAATCATTACCGGCGGCAACATCATCATACCGGCGCTAAGCAAAACACTGGCAATAACAAGATCGACCACCAGAAATGGGATAAGCAAAAGACATCCTATTTCGAACGCTGTCCTAAACTCGCTGATAATAAACGCCGGAATCGCTATATGCAGCCCAATATCCTTTGGGCCGGACGGGGGTTCTATTTTGGCCATCTGCACAAAAAGAGCCAGATCGGATTCTCGGCACTGTCGAAGCATAAATTCCTTGATCGAATCGCCCGCCATACCGGCGGCGGTTTCGAAATCAATTTCATCGGCAAGGTAAGGCCCAATGCTGGTTTCGTTAATCCTCGAAAACGTGGGCGCCATCGTATACACCGTCAGAAACAATGCCAGCCCTATAATAGCAATAGTCGGAGGTATGGTTTGAGTACTCAGGGCCCGGCGTACAAAAGACAGTACTATGACTATTCGTGTAAAAGATGTCATCATCACCAGAAGGCTCGGCAAAATCGCCAGCCCGCTAAAGATGATCACAAGTTTAACAGGCGTCGACCAGTCTTTGCCCTCAGCCCCCTGATCTGCGGCCGTTTTATCGATGACCGTCATCAAGTCGCCGATACCTGGAAGCGAACCGCCTTTGGCCGGCGCCTCTGCACTGTCATTGTTTTGTCCGAAAGCCGAACAGACTGTTGACACAACAACAAGAGCCAAAAAGAGCATGCCGGCTTTGGTCGTTAGTATTTTGGATTTGTTTCGGATTGAGCAACGCTCCCTAGGGTATTATTCTCTATTTGACTTACCGGCGAATCCGCTTCAGACAACGCATCCGTCACATCCGCCAGCCTGGTGATATTTTCATTTGTGCCGCCTATGAGAAGCTGCCGATTGCCGATTCTGACTAAATGCAGTGCTTTACGCGGGCCAAGGTGTACTGTTTCGACCACTCTGACCCTTTTGCCGGAAAGTTGCGTAAATCCCGGCAGAACCTTTCTTGACAGGTAAATCGCTGCTGCACCCAGAACAATGACCAGCAGAACCATCAGCATCATTCTGAAGAACAATTCGCCGGCGCCGCCGTCATCATTCGGGTCAAGCAGCGACCTTGCCCCCTCACCCGAACCGCCCGCCGCAGCGCATAGAGATGCTGCGCCGCTGCAAAACGCAACCGCCAACAAGAGCACAACGATTCTTTTCCCGGATAATCTCATGTTATCAAATCACTACGTATAACTGTAACACTCAACAGCAAATAGCGTGCCGAAACATCAAAACGGCCCGTAACGCCGTATGAGAGACGATTTCCGGACAGAGTTGGCGAAAGAATTGGACAAATGTCGAATAATTGGACAAACCGACGGAGCCCGGTTTACAGGGACGCACGCAAACAGGGGGCTGTAAAGTTAATCATTTCTCCTCAAAACCGCGATCAATATCTGTGATTCCTTGTAACCCAAACTGCCACGGGCGACCCAGCAGCCTCCGGACCCGGCTCCCCACGAATAAACGGGGCACCGGAGTTGCGAAGGCAAAATACTTTTCAGGAAATCCGCAACAGCCCGGGCGCGCTTTGCCGACAACATGTACCGCTCTTTTTCGGTCGGTTCGTCCTCCGCCAAACCCAGCACATAGAGTTTGACACCCGCCGATGCGCGATCCTGCTGCAGATTCATGGCGAACTCCGTCAGATATTTCTCCGCCCGTGCGTTTAACCGGGCCTGCCCCGGAGGAAAACTGATACCGGTTACTGAAAAAGCGGTTCTTTGGGCCACTATTTGAGAAGGCATCGTTTTCATCGACTCAGCGACTTTTTTGAAAAGCCTTCGAATGTTTTCTTCATTGGCGTCTATGGTCCTGACAGAAAAAACCTCATCGGGATCATCTATATAATACGTGTCTTTAACATGGCCGAAGTCGGAAGCGACTTTCTTGCCCATAAGCATACCGAGTCCAAAACTGTTAATGTGTTTCACAAACGCATCTCGGCTCACATTGAACAGTTCAGGATCCTGCACACTTGCCAGCGACAGGAGCATAACAAAAAACGTCAGGAGCAGCGTCACCATATCTGAAAAGGTAACTATATACGCCGGGACCTTAGGTGAACTTTCCTGTATTTCCTTAGCCTCACGAGTCAATTATAAATGCTCCGTTCCAGCAATACAATTTCAAGCATTCGTTCAGCCTGCGATGCTGCAGGATTCCGTTCGTTGCCGGCTGTGTTTTCCCGGGAATCGGTCTCGGCCACCGTACTTGCCGCCGAGATACTGAACTGCTGTTTGTCAAGAGCTTGTTTTGTCGTAAGATACTCCATCACGGCCCAGGCCCGCTCCAGACCCGAGCGCCCACTGCTCAGGGGCTCCGTTTGCCCGCTCTCACTGATGACAACTCTGTTAGGCGCTTCTTTCAGGAATGAGGCCATGGCGGCAAGAATTTTTTGACCCTGAAATGAAATTGTTGTTCCTTTACCCCAAAAGATCGTATCCGATGAGATCAAAAATACCTTCCGGTTATGAAAGTTCGCGGGTTCTGTTTCTTCTTTTAAGTTGTCTTCGTCCCCTCTTGCCAAAGTAGGCTTCTCACTGCCCTTGTCAAGATCGGCGCCATATTGAACCAGTTCCATGGCGGTAAGCGCCTCACGCTCTCTGGACGTCTCAGAACTGAGAGAAGCCTGCTCACCGAAGATCACCATCGTCCTGAAAATATCTTGTTGCTCGTCGAACGATGAAAAGCTAAGGAGAAGCACAAAGAATGTCAACAGCAGCGTCATGCAATCGCTGAAAGTCACCATCCATTCCGGCGCCCCGGCCGGTCCATCAGGTTCGGACTGCTTTCTCTTGCGCCCCACTATATGTTGGCCTTTACTTCTTCACGTCTGCCCTGAGAAACAAACGCCTGCATCTTTTCCCGAACAGCGGTGGGGTTTTCACCTTGTGCTATGGCGCAGATGCCTTCCGTAATCATTTCCATCGCCGTCGCCTCGGCCTTGGAATAAATCCCTAACTTGCCCGCCAACGGAATAAAAACCAGATTTGCGGCAAACGCGCCATAAAAAGTGGTAATCAAGGCGGTCGCCATTCCTACGCCGATACCGCTCGGATCGCTTAAGTTTGAAAGCATCTGCACCAGGCCGATAAGCGTCCCTATCATCCCAAAGGCCGGAGCCGCGGCGCCCATGAATTCCAGTATTTGCTTGCCGGTTGCATGGCGCTCCTGGAGATATTGAATTTCAAGCGACATGAGGTCCCGCACTTCATCTCCGCTCTGTCCGTCCACAAGCATCTGCAAGCCCTTGACGAAAAACAGATCGTCCACTTTGGAAATCTCCTGCTCCAGAGCCAACGCCCCATCCCTCCTGTTGATAGCGGCATAATTGACCATCTTCTGGATCAATTCCGATTGCGACGGCACCCTGGCGATTATCGTCTTCTTGATAATTGAGAATATCCCCAGAAACTGAGGCAATGAAAAATGTATCAGCGTGGCGCAAAGCATCCCGCCTATGGTGATCCCGAGCGAGGGAAGATTGATGAACATCTTCGCCCCGGCGCCGACTGCAATAGCGCCCACTACAACTGTAAGACCCAGCAGTATTCCTACTATTGTTGCAATATCCACCGAATCACTCCTTCTCGATTACCTGCTTTAGTTTCCGGCAGAAATATGCCGAAGTTTCAGGCGACGTTTCAGCTATTGAAGCCAATACTTTGGCTTTGGTTCTCTCGGTCATATAGTGCAGAATTTTCACGGCGTCATCGGAATTGCTGCTTTCAGGCTTGCCTATATCCGTCAATATATTGCCCGCGCTCGTCGAATCCATCTTGTCAAATGTGGCCGCTGTCGACATCAGGTTGGCTTTTTCGCTTAGTGCAATTTCAACCCTGCTTGCTTCCAGTTTGCTCCTGGCGTCCTTGAGCGCCGCGACGGTTGAAGCAAGTTCGATCCGCAGATTAGTAAACTCCTCAATATCCTTTTTTGCCGTGTCATGGGCTGTCAGCAGCCTCTGTTCACGCAACTCAAGATTCTTCAGCTTGAGATTGTACTCCTCGATTTTCTCTCGAACTTCATAAATAAGACTTTTGAGTTGCTTTTCGATCATCGTTCTTTTCATCTTGCTGTCGACTGAAGCACCGGCGCTGCTTACGTCAATTTGAGGCAGCGTCAGTTTCAGGTCGTTCCGGCCGGCGACTGCCGTCGTTTGCCCGGCGTCGGGGGCGGCAACCGCCGGAGCAGGATTGGTGAGCCATGCCAGAACAAACATCCCGGCACAGCTTAATAGTCCGGCCGCCGCCGTTATTATTATCAGCTTCTTACTCACAAGCATGTCTCCTTATTTGGCCGTTAACCATTTCGCAAAATCTCAGCCGATGCCGTCGTCGGCGCCGCCACCCTGCTGAATTATCTTTCGAGCAAAACCTGTGGCGACCATCTCGTCGGCCTCTTTTTGATCGAGCTTTTCCTGTTCCCTTATGAATTGCGATTTTGCTTCAACTCGCAGTTTCTCTAAACCTTCTTTGAACCGCCGGACTTTCAGGACTTCTGCGATTTTTTCCTTCTGCTGTGTTTCAAGTTGGCGTATTCTGCTTTCGAGCTTTTTGATCAGTTCATCATTCGTTGTCGAACTCCTCAGAAAAAGCTCCTGATTCGCTAATCGCTTCCCGGGATGCTCTTCCGTCAGACCATCGATTATGTTCATCAGCAATCGTTTTTGCATCGCCAATACGCCTCGCGTCTGGGCCAGCTTCTCGGTCACTCCCAACAATTCGGCTCTCTTTATCTGCTCTTCCTTTCCCTTTATGTCAAGAACACGCTGTAATCGCCATGCAAATCGTTTCATTCATCCCGCCCAACTCATCCACAAGCTCGCCCCGGTTGACGAGAGACTAATTTTTGATCTTTCCATGATCAACATTCAGCAATTCGTCCCACACCTCGGTAATAGCGGTTAACTGCCTGACGGTTTCATCAAAACCGGTTCTGTCGCGAACAGGCTGGATCAGAAAGTTGCTTAATCTGTCAATTAGTGCGACTGCTCCGTCAATGCGCCGGTTGCTGCCCGGTGAAAACGCTCCGATGTTTATCAGGTCCTCGGCATCGACATAGGTGGCGTATATCTCCCTGAGTTTCTGTGCGGCGGCTCTGTGTTCTTCGCTGACCACCACGGGCATTAATCGGCTTATGCTGCCCAGAATGTCAACCGCGGGATAATGCCCGCGTTCGGCCAGTTTCCTGGACAAGACTATATGGCCGTCGAGCAGGCTCCTTGCGCTGTCCGCCACCGGGTCATTCAAGTCGTCGTTTTCAACAAGCACCGTCAGGATTCCTGTGATGCTCCCCGTTGCCGAACATCCCAATCGCTCGATAAGTCTCGGCATCAGCGAAAAAACGCTTGGACAGTAACCTTTCGCCGCCGGCGGCTCACCGGCGGCAAGACCTATTTCCCGCTGAGCCTGGGCAAATCGCGTCAGCGAATCCATCATAAACAGAACATCCTTGCCCTTGTCCCTGAAATACTCCGCAATTGTCACGGCCACAAAGGCCGCCTTTACTCTCTGAATCGGAGGCGAATTCGATGCGGCAACCACAACCACACTGCGAGCCAGACCATCCGGGCCAAGGTTGCTTTCCAGAAACTCCCGCACCTCGCGCCCACGTTCGCCTATCAATGCGACGATATTTACATCCGCATCGCTCGAATTGGCGATATCACCTAACAACACGCTCTTGCCTACACCGCTGCCGGAGAAGATGCCAACTCGTTGTCCCCTGCCGCAGGTCAACATGCCGTCTATCGACCTGATCCCCCACGCCAACGGCTCAGTAATCCTCCCCCGGCTTAAAGGCGCCGGCCCGCTTGCATCCAACGCCTTCCTTTCGGTTCCCGACAAATCGCCTTTATCGTCGATAGGTTTTCCCAGGCCGTTCAGCACCCGACCAAGAACGCTGTCGCTTAGATTAATATAGCGGGGGGTGCTGCGAGCCGACACCGTATCGCCGGGTGATATGCCTTCTATGTATTCCAGCGGAAGCAGTATCAGCCGATCATCCTGAAAACCCACCACTTCAGCCAATACACGCCGCCCGTCA
The DNA here is from genome assembly GCA_003644175.1 of Planctomycetota bacterium. Taxonomy (GTDB): domain Bacteria; phylum Planctomycetota; class Phycisphaerae; order Sedimentisphaerales; family Anaerohalosphaeraceae; genus B28-G16. Next base: position 7,394 of record QNBS01000081.1, read on the forward strand.
CGAACGTGGATGCCGCAAAGTTCACCAAGACCCACCTTTGGACCGCTGGATTCGACTGTCAAACCCGAAACCCGAATCACAGAACCCCGGCAATTCAACAAATTCACCTCACGCAAAGCTGAGTGGAGCTTGTCAAAATCAATCAGATTTTCCGCCGGCTCGGCAAACTCATCCCCGTCGGCTTGCGGGCCGGCTTGAACCCGAGGTCCTTTGGTCTTGCTTGCAGTCATATATCATTCCGCCTTTTCCAGCGCCTTGCCGATTTGTTCAAGATGTTCGTCAATCACCGACTTGATCACTCCTTTTGGACTTTCCAGCACACATTCGGCGCGCCCGATATTCTGATCGGCAACAAATTTGACGCCGACCGGTGCGCCGCCGGCGTCATCCCGCCGGACTTTCCGGCAGGCTGCAAGGTCCTGCGGATTCACACGTATGACTATATCCTCATGCATAGGAGCATTTTTAAGTGCTTCTTTGACAATTGCTTCGATTTCGTAGTCGCCGTCGGCGACTTTTTGCGCCAATATCTTTCTGGCAATTTCCACCGAAAGTCCGGCAATCTCCTCCTTGTGGCCGGCAACCGCCTCGTCGTAAAACCGGTTGAGCTTGCCGGCGGCGCCTTCCAGCATCCGGCAAGCCTCACCATACAAATCTTTCTGGCTTTGCAAATCATCCATCAACCCGATTCGCTCGGCGCCGTCTGCCGGATTCATTGCACTCGCGATCGGCGATGCGGCATCGACCTGATAATCATGCAATATCACCGCCGAATTAACAGGTCTGTCAAGATTGACCGTAAATGCACCGCCCATTGCATTATTCTTCTATAAAGTTGAGTTCGCCTTTTTCGTTCATATTGCGCAAAGCTCCGACAATCTCTTCCCGGGCCTGCTCAATGTCTTCTTTCTTTGGCGCCGACATAAGGGATGTTTCCTCCTCTATTGCAGCCCTGGCGCGTTCGGAGATATTCGCCTTGATTTTCTCGGCAATCGCTTCATCGGCCTTGACCAATGCCAACGCCATTTTCTGCGAATCGACTTCTCGCAGGCCTTCCTGCAGAGACCTGTCGGCAACTTGCACGATATCCTCCCAGATTATCATAAGATTGACTACCTTATCTCCCACCTCGCTGTCTTCTTCTTTTACCGCAGTAAGCAAACCGTCTCGAAGTTCTTTGCCG
>QNBS01000082.1 GCA_003644175.1 Planctomycetota bacterium
TTATTATACAGGAGTTTTGCAAAAGTTCAGATTATACTTCGGAATTCGCCGCGTGGATCAGAGCCTTGATATAGCCAAACCCGAACGCGAGCGCCTGCAGCTTGTCGGGATCGTCGGGATGACTCGGCATATGGTCGGGAGTAATCGCGCCGGGATACTGATAGTCCCTCAAAATCCGAATAATCTCGAAAAAATCCATCTCGCCTTCATCGGGAAACACCTCGTAGAAATCGCCAAGCCCGCCCTGGATATTTCGCATATGGATATCGTGGATTTTCCCCCGCTCGGCCAGGTATTCGACAATCGGGAGGACTTCCCTGCCGGGATTCTTCAACCCCTCGGCGAGCGTTCCCAGGCAGATCTGAAACCCGTTCCAGGGACTTTCAAAAAGCGATTGATAGCGTTTGATGGCATCGAAAACCGAAGGGGAATCCCAGTTCTCCACTCCCTGATAGCCGAACGGCAGCCCGGGCGGGTCGTAGGGATGGCAAGCCATCTTCACCTTGTATTCGGCGGCTACCGGAATGATTTTCTGCAGGAAATAGTCGATGCGCTCCCAATATTCGTCCGAATCAACCTTCCCCGCTTTTCCTGCGCGCAGATCGCGCCAGTCTTTCTCAAGCTTAAAACCCGAATAGGTAACTCCGCCGCGGCCGGTCTTCTTTCGGTTACGCCTGATAGGAATCATTCTCCAATGATAGGTGATAACCTGTATGCCTGCGCTGGAGGCTTTTCGGATATTCTCCTGGATCGTTTCGATCATACGATCGCGCTCCAGGCCCTTTCTCAGTCGGATATAATCGTCTTCCATTCGTATGGCTTCGAGGATAACGCCATGTTTGTCGCAGTTGTCTTTCCACCTCTTCATTTCATCCAGGTCCCAGGCGCCGTGCCAGGATCGTTTTCTTATGGTCAGATGCCTTATGCCGTGGCGCAAGTTGTACTCCAGGTTCGCCTTGCCGGCCATATCGGCCCCTTTTCCACCCACGACAGCGTGGTAGTCTCCACAGACATGCATCTTTGTATTTTTTCGAGGGACGCGCGCCGCTTTCGCCGGAAAGGGCCCGATTCCCACAGTTCCGGCAACAGCCATACCGACTCCTATTTTCTTTCCTAAGTCTCTTCGATTCAACATGCTAACATTCCTTCCAATAAGTATGACTTGTATTATATTAGAATATCAAACTATGATTCCACCAGCCAAAGAATTTCAGCAAGAAATAGTTTTGAACATTTGAATTTAGAAATTCGTGCTTGTTTCGGATTTAGGGTTTAGTGCTTGGTATTTTGGGCGACAGCCCCATCTGGCAGAGAAGCCCTTGCCGGCACCGCGTACCACGGCAAAGCTTTATTTTTATCCTGCCTGAGCTTTTCCGCCGGCCGATACAAAGATTTGTCAAAAACCGAAGCAAGCATAAGCGATTTATATCCTTCCCACCGATCCCACGGCTTACCGGGCTTGTAGTAAGGATCGCCCGCTTTGGCCCACCGCTCCTTGTCCAGTTTCACTATTGTATTCACCCATTCGGGATGGATCTTTTCGCCCTTGATATAAGGCAGGGCAAAATCTATGCTCTTTGCAATGGAACCGCCGTTATCCGCCTCTTGATTATAATGGTCTTTCCCCGCCAATCGTCCAATGTGAGCGATTTGAAGGAAAGCCCTGACGGTGCTGAAATGATAAGACAGCGCATCTCGCCTCTTAAGATCGTATGTTTCACCGTTGGCAAATAACGTCAAATCCCAGACCTTCTGAATCTTTGACTGCGCCCATTTAATCCTGTCCTTATCATTTTCCAGATAAGCTGCGAAATAGATCAACTTCAAACGTTTGCCCGCATGATTGCCGCGCTTATTGTCTTTCCACCCCTTCTGCTGTACATCTCCGATGCTCTTTACCCATTTCCCGATCTCCTTCTTCTGTGCCTTCGTCATTTCATCCCGAAGCATATGATATGCAAACATGCATGTAAGAAGTTTGTTATCATTGACATCATTTCCGCTTGGCTTACATTTCTTCGCCCAGGCCTCAACAAATTCAATCGCCTTTGCACCGTACTTGCTGTCCCCGGAAACAAAACCGGCCCATGTCAACGTATATATCTTATTCATATCCTGCAGATGCCTGACTGTATTAAGCCTGTCCGGATGGTTGCTAACATGCCCCTCATAAATAATTTCTTCCAGGGGATTCGGCTCATCGCCAAGCGCCGCATCTGCATTTGCTGTCAGTGTTTTGTATGCTTTGTCATAAGGCGCCTCGGCGACGATATCGCGCAGTTTCACCGCCTCATCTGCCTTTAACAAGAAAAGCGGTGGTGCATCAAATTCTACATACTCTTGATCAGTTCCCAAAAAGTCTTTTAGCTTTGGACTAAAATTGCCCTCAAGATCGCCCGTTGCCAGTGCGAAGGCCATTCCTCCGTCCGAGGCATCCAGAACGCCGCGTTTATGTTCAGCCGTTTTCTTAAGCCGGGAATAAACCCAACGATATTCGGGATTGGGTGAATTTTTCATCCAGTCAACAAGCTGCCATTCATGAAAACGACCACCGCCAAATTTTTCTTTGCCCTGGCCGCTTGTATAAAAGTACTTGGCGCCCAGCGCCACGCAATCGTCCTTTCCATGTTGGCCCGGCCAATGCTGGGGCCTGTCATTGGCTGCTGAATGGGATACCAGTATGCAGTATTTTCTCTTATCAGGATCGGCTTTCAAAAGGGCCAGGTACGCCACTTCAAAGGGACCCGCCTGGACGTACCAAAAACGACTGCTGCTGCTGCTTTTGTTAATCTCAGCCGCGACGTTATCAATGGCTGCTTCTAAATCGGTTTGACAGTCAAAAACTTTAGTTTGGCTAAACTTAAATTTCCTGACGCCTTCAACGACACTTATTTTCTCCTGGGCGGCTTTATAGGGCGTATTATCAGGCAGCCAATTATTGTAATCAATGTGAACGAGTTTGTCCTGCCACCCTTGCTTAGCGAAGATTGCCAGAGCCAGGGCTGTGGCGCCCCAATCATCAGGATCATGCCGGTTGCCGTCTGCGCTCCAGCCTAATCTGTCGTTTTGTCCCGGGATCGGCCCATCATATTCGACCGAAGCGGCGAGACAACACGGTAAGAAAATGCCAAAAACCAATAACAACCAGAAAAACGAACATGGTATCTTTTTCATTGCCTTTACTCTTTCTAAACTGATAAGTAATACATGAATCATCTTGTGAATTTCTCTGCGACTTCATTACACCGATCACGATTTCGTTTTGTCCGCGGTAAGTTGCTTTCAAATAAGCAATTACAATTTCCAACGCGGGCATTTACTACCCTTAAGGGTATTATTTGAAAAACGATGAGCCTTTTGACAAATGCTTTTTGCATACGTCTTCATTGAGTTCAATGCCAAGGCCGGGCTTATCCGAAACTGTCAAATATCCGTCTTTGTAGAATTTACCGCCGTCCTGACGAACGATTATATCTTTCCAGTGCGGTATATTGATACTATCCGATTCAAGTGTAAAAAACGAACGTGTCGCGGTGCACACATGCGCCGACGCCATAGTGCCCACCGGCGAACACATATTATGGCACGCCATTGGTATGTAGTGAAGATCGGCCCAGTCCGCAATCCATTTTGTTTCGAGCAGCCCGCCGCATTTTTGCGTATCGGGATGGATATAATCACACGCCTCGGTTTCGATAAGCTCCCGCCAGGTTTGACGTGTATGAAAATGTTCGCCGGTCATGATGGGGATATCCGATTCATCGGTGATCCTTTTCATTGCTGCGATATTCAGCGGCGGCAGGGGGTCTTCGATGAACCACAGTTTATACGGCTCCAGCGCGTTTATTAACCGCTGGGCGTCAGGCAGGCTGTTTCTGTATTTAAGGTCGATACCGAAATAGTAATCGCCCCCGAGGTATTCCCGTGTTTTCTCGACAATCCTGATCCAACCGTTTAATTCCTTCCCGGTGATGGAACGGCTCCATGGATTGTGACGCTGGCTAAAATCGAACTTGAAGGCCTTGAATCCATATTCCACAGATTCCTGGGCGACCGCCAGCCAGGCTTTAGGATCCAGGCTGTTCTTGGGGCCTCCTGTATCGTGGTAGATCAGCAGTTTGTCGTGAAATTTGCCGCCCAATAATTTGTATACCGGCATATTAAGGATTTTACCGGCAAGATCCCATAACGCCGTTTCAATTCCTGCGATAGCACCGGACATAGCTCCGGTTCTCGATGATGACCGCCTGCCCCTGACCAGCATTTGGTAGAACAGGTATTCAACCTGCAGCGGATCTTTTCCAATCACGGCCTTCTTGACATGTTTTATATTCTCCGCGCCACCGGCTGTTTGCGGATAGGTTTCGCCAAGACCATAAATACCGCTGTCTGTCTCAACTTTTACCAACTCGACATCATACTTGCCCAATTTGATTGAAGCTGTCTTCACATCGGTAATCTTAACTTTACCAAGTTCTTTCTCGGCCTTTGCCTCAGCACGGCCGATTACCGATTCAGGCGAAAGGGCCGCAAGGGCAGAAAGCCCGCCTCCCATTTTTAATACGCTGCGTCGATCCATGATATTCTATCCCTTTCTAAATCCTAAACAAATTCAAAATTATAATGACAAAAAATAAATCGCGCTGTAGTATTAAGCACGTACGTTTATCAACCGGGGTTCCTCATATAACATTATCCCGAATTTCCGCATCTTCTGCTACTCCAGGACTTTCATAGCTTCGCGCCACAGATGGGGTTCGCCACCATAACAACCAGCAGTTCGATAAGGGTAAAACCACGTTTTGAATTAACCATAACCTGACATTTTCCATTCACATAGTTAAAAAGCATATTTTCCTCCGTACAATACCGATAATTTTACAACAATCTACCTGAACTGTCAAGAGTTTCCTTTTACTGAAGCGGTTTTCCTGCAGATTTATACGGAAGACCATACTGCTCACGATTGAAAATCCCCGTTTGTCCGTTCCAGTACTGTCTGGACGAATGTTTCGAGTTTGATTTGCTGTGCGGGCCCCTGGCTCGATCCGTACGTCAGCGTGATGACGGGGGTGTCGGGATAGCTTTGTCGCAGCAGCGGCAGTGCAGAATCGATCGCCACTCCCACCATGCAGTGGAATGCAACTGCATTGATAACGCCCTGTGCCCCGCGTTCTATGAAGTCTGCTGTTTTTCCCACTCCAAGCAGGGTCAGGGAGTTTGTATGCTCCGAGACGAACGGTCGGGCAAGAGCCGCCAGCGCCGAAGGTTTCTGCTCGGTTGCCAGTTGCAGTATTTCGGGATCGATGTTTTGAAAGAGACGTTTGGTTGCGGTTGAAATAACTTCACTTGTATAGCTCTTTTTGAATGCATCGGTTAAGTGGAGCCGGTTGGCCTGGCGCCTTGCATTATGCCACGCTGTGAAGAAAATATTTGCTGCAAGACACGGCCCCGGCCAGACTTCGCAGCCCATATTTTCGAGCCTGCTGAAAAGACCCATATTGCCCAAAGGATTAATCCTTGTATAGAGGTCGCCTGTGACGCCTATGATGGGCTTGTCGCCCGGATTGCCGTCGCGGCCGACCGAGAGCAGTTGGCCTGCGATTCTTTGCAGCTCGCTTGCGGGAGATTGTCGGTTTGCCACGGCCTCTGAAATAGAGGCGACGGCGTTGTCGAATATGTTGTCAATTGTTCCTTTGTGTCGTTGGTAAGGACGGAGCCTGGTTGCCAGAACGTAAAGGAAATCGACGGCGGTAAGCCCCTGGAAGAACCTGATGAATCCCGGTTTGCCGACGAGTTTTCCGATCTCCTGTATGCCGGCGTCCCATACTTCGATTTCGCCGAGTTTGGCTCGCCGGGCATGGATTCGAAATGCATCGCCGTATTGTCTGATCAGGCATGGGATGGCGGTGGAAGGGCTGACAAAGACGTCTCCCTCGCGGAATTGGCCGGAGCGGGCCATACGCGCCAGTTCGCCTAACATGATCGAATAAGGATGGCATTCGCGGCCTGAGCTGAGTTCTTCACCGATGCGCATCGTTTCCGTGTCGGGCGCCGGCAGAACGTGTGCATCGAGGCCCGCAGACTGCAAAGCGGCTGCAAAGATTTGGGTGTGCACTGAAGTGTTCGGCAGGAACAGACGCTTGCCGTAAGGTGTGGGCATTGTGCCGCTTGTCGGTTTCGCCGGAGCGGATTCCGAAACGCCCATCGTGATATTGCTTTCGATTTCATCTGCGAAGGCCTCCAGCCTTGTTATGAGGCCGGCTTCGGCGTGGTGTTCGTCGAACTCAAGGAAGAGTCTTGGCTTGTCCGAGAGCATTTCCTCGAGGTGCTTTACGGTAAAGGCGTCCGGTCCGCAGCCGTAGTTGGAGATGACAATTGCAAAGAGCCTGCGATCGGACCTGACCAACTCAAGGGCGCGAAGCTGCTCTCTGCTGTAATGCCACGGAAGCGTGTTCCATCTCTGTGAAAGACAAACGTTGCTGAGAGGCAGGCAGTCCCATGGGATGGCCGGCAGGTTGAGCTTTTCGAGGTGCTTAGCCAGACAGAGATTTAATCCCGAATCGTGCGTGTTGTAAGGTTTGCCTAACACGACGACGGCTCTGTCGAAATCGGACGCAAGAGCGTTTAGCCCGAGCTTCTCCCGGTCCCTGACAAATTGCTCGTACACTTTGCGGGCTTTGTCCATCGCAAGAAGAACCTTCGCAAGCGGCTTGTCGAAGGCTTTGGCAAGGGCCCGGATTCCTTCGGCGTCATCCCATGGCTTTGACCCGATGGCAAATTGTGCGTGTATGAGCTTGTCGCCGTATTCGGCGCGGAGCATATCCGGAAAGTGCTGGGCGTAAAAGCATGTGTGGGCTTCGCCTCCGTCTTTTTGCGGGAGGCATTCAAGGATGGAGGGCACGAATACTCGAGGCAGATTCCGGTCGCCGATAAGCGAATCGACACAGGCGGCGGCGGCTTTTATGGGCAGGCAGACGTCGGCGGGGACGGCCGAGGCGGTATCGACGAGTCTGGCGGGATCGCATCTGCCGGAAACGACCGGCGCCAAACCGAGTTCGGAAATCAGGACCACCCAGAACGGCAGAAACTCAAGAGAGATCGACGCCCTCGGGATGCCCACTTTCGCTCTGGCCTCGTCTGTAGCCGAAGCGGCTGCGATGATCTTATCGAGCAGTTCATTGCGGGCGCAGAAGAGTTCCGCAAACGGACGGGATTGTTCGGCCCCTTCGACGGCGGCGCCGGTAAAGCCGTCTTTTTCGGTGTAACGCTCGCAGATGTCGCCGAAATGAACGGTTCGGCCTGAAACGGTGATTCGATTTACATGGCAGCGGTTTTCGCAACCGTCGCATTCAAAGCTCGATACGCTTGCCTCGCGGCACGCATCGAAGCCGGCGAAGGTTGTCTTTTGCCCGCTGCGGTCCATTTGGCGCATGGCGAGCATGGCCGCCCCGATTGCGCCGGAGAGCCTGTTGTACGGGTGGATGTGGATATCGCCTCCAAGTATCCGGCCAAATGCCGCGACCACGGCGGCGTTGGAGGCCGCCCCGCCCTGGAAGACGACGGTTTTGCCGATGGGTCGGGACGCCACGACTTTGTCGAGGTAGTTTCTTGCCACAGAGTATGCTAATCCGGCGCAGAGATTGTCGACCGAGGCGCCCTGTTGGAGCGCGCCGACGAGTTCGGAGTCCATAAACACGGTGCATCTCGTGCCCAGGTCGCAAGGCGCCTCGCCGGCCAGAGCGTGTTTTGCGAATTCCATATTGATGTCGATTCCGAGTCGGTGCGCCTGCTCTTCGAGAAAGGAACCCGTCCCTGCGCTGCATATTTTATTCATTTCAAAATCCAGCAGACGTCCGTCTTTTGCCTGGATATATTTTGAGTCCTGTCCGCCTATTTCGAATATCGTGTCGACATCGCCGAAGTAATATGCCGTGGAGGTCAACTGTGCGGTGATCTCGTTTCGGACTACGTCTGCACAAAGGACCTGCGCGGCAAGGTGGCGCCCGCTGCCCGTTACGCCCGCTCCGAGGATCTCGAGTCGGTCGCCGTAGAGTTCTCTAAATCGTTCGAGCCCTTCGTTAATGGCCGCCAGCGGCCGGCCTTGCGTTGGGAGGTATACGCCCTGCAGGAACTCCGATTCCGCGCTCCAGAGTACAAGGTTGGTGCTGACCGATCCTGCGTCGACACCGAGGAAGGCGCAGGTCTTGCCGGGTGCAGGCTGCGGGGCTTCCTCAAGCCCGGCGACGGTTGTTTGGTTCGGTGCGGCCAGCGGCTCAAGTGCGGATTTTTCTCCGGCCGGATCTACGCCCCGGTGATTTGCGAGCAACTTAATCAGTAATTCCAGGGATACGCCTTCGCTGCTCGATATGCCTGCAATTTGAGCGGCGCCCAGGGCGGCCAGATACATTGCCTCCGCCGGTACGATCACCGCCTCGTCGGAGCCTAACACTTCCCGAAACGCGCGTACGAGACCCGGATTCACCGCACCGCCGCCGACGAGCAGAACCGGCAGGGTCATTTTCCTTCCATGCATCACGGTGGTCATAAA
>QNBS01000083.1 GCA_003644175.1 Planctomycetota bacterium
GGTGTATATTTCGCAGACGTCGGCCTTCAGCGCCGCTGCAAGCGCTACGGCACTGGTGTCCGAACCGCCCCGCCCCAGGGTCGTGATGTCCTCCTCGGCGTCCATTCCCTGAAAGCCGGCGATGATAACGATATGCCCCGTGTCGAGCTTGCGGTGGATAACGTCGGCGTCGATGCTCTGGATGCGCGCCCGCCCGTGCGCGCCGTCGGTGAGCATCCTGATCTGCGAGCCGGTAAAGCTGATGGCCTTGTGCCCCATCGCTTCCATCGCCATCGCCATAAGGCTCACCGTCTGCTGCTCCCCGGTGCTCAGCAGCATGTCCATCTCCCTCTTTGGCGGATTCGGGTTCAGTTCCATCGCGTCTGCGATCAGCTCGTCGGTCTGCTTGCCGCGGGCCGAAGCGACCACGACGACCTGGCTGCCCTTCTTAAAGGCCTCGATCGCACGCGACGCACACCGCCGGATCTTCTCGGCGTCGGCAACCGACGTCCCGCCAAATTTCTGTACTGTAATCGCCATAGGCGTTCCCTCTCGCCATTCCATGCAGCACCAACCGTTCAGAGCAGCATATCTTAGTATCTGTTGCGGAAACGAACATTTGTCATTCCGCAACAGGAACTATTCTAAGGAATCCGCCCGGCCTTTTCAAGACTTTTCCGGGCGTCTCTTTGCTTTATGCGCGTCTGTTTTTCTTTGGCCCGCCTGACCGCCTTGTTTCCGCCTTTTTTCAGCATGGCGGCCTTGCTCGGGTCCCATCTCTTGAAGGCCCCGCATAAGGGTTCGGCCATCTCGTCCAGCCAGGCGTTGTAGATTTTCTTCAATTGCCGGACCTTTTCGGGATGTTTGCCCGCCAGATCGGTCGTTTCGCTCAGATCGTCTTTCAGATTGAACAGCTCGACCGAGTCCTTTATGCCGACAAGTTTCCAGTCGCCGTATCGAATCGCCCAGTCGCCGTCGCCGGAATTCCAGCATACCGACTCATGCAGTTTGCCCGTCTTGCCCTCCAGCGCCGGCAGAATGTTCTTTCCGTCGAGAATCCTGTCTTTGGGTGGATCGATCCCGGCGGCGGCTAATGCCGTCGGCAGGATGTCGAACGAGACAACCGGAACCGCACACGCGCCGCCTTTGCTGAGCCGACCCGGCCATGACACGATGAACGGAACATGCACACCGCCTTCGTATTCCTGCTGCTTGAATCCGCGAAGCGGCGTATTGTCGGCGTGCATTGCCTTGGCGCCGCCGTTATCGCTCAGATAAAAAACAAGCGTATTGTCATACACACCGGCTTTCTTCAGAGTTGCGATTATCTTGCCCACCCCGTCGTCCAGATGCTTGATCATCGCCATCAGTATGTTCCGCGTCTCATCGCCGGTGTCGTAGCGCTTGATATCGTCTTCGGGCGCCTGGGCCGGGGCATGAACGGCATTGTAGGCGACATAAGCAAAGAACGGCCGACCCTTATGGCGATCGATGAACGAGACCGCCTCATCCGTGATCCGGTGCGTGAGGTAGCCCTTGTCATTAATCGGTTCGAGATTGCGGTAGATCGGAGACCCGAACCGGTTGTTGTCAATTGTCAGGTTGAAATAGTCGTGCGCGCCGCGACCCAGAAAGCCGTAAAATTCGTCAAATCCGCGGTTGATCGGATTGTACGGAGGCTCCAGCCCCAGGTGCCACTTGCCGAAAGCACCCGAAACGAAGCCGGCCTTTTTAAGATACTGCGGAAACATGACCTCATCCAGCGGCACGCCCGATCCGCCGGCGCCTGCCGTATAAATGCCGAAACGCTGCTGATAACGCCCCGTCATAAGCCCCGCCCGGGTCGGTGAGCAGACGGCCCCGGTAGTGTACCCGCTCGTACAGACCACGCCGGACCTCGCTAAAGCATCCGTGTGCGGCGTAGCCACTTCTTCTGCGTGGTGCCTGTTGTAGCTGACATCCGCATAGCCCTGGTCGTCTGAGACGATGACAACAATGTTCGGCTTCGACGCACGCTTGCTCTTGGCGAACGCCCATCGCGGCAAAGCCGCCGCCAAAGCTCCCAGCCCCGCCATCTTAATAAAATCACGTCTTCCAATATCCTGCATTTTGCCCTTCCTTCCACCATTTGCCCTTCTTTCCACCACCAGTACCCCCGACAACTCGCCGGCCCTGTCATTCCCGCGCACGCGGGAATCCAGAATAAAACAGCCTCCGCCGGAGGCGGTTTCATGATTTCCAGCTTTTTCACATATCCCTGAAATATCATCAGTGATTATACCCAATTTCCCTCCGATCCGCAAGACACGGCAGACCGGATTCGCCCTATCCAGCCGGCGGCAAAGATTAAGTATTGACCGCAGGCTTGCCGGCCATTAAAGTGGCGGGGACTTAGGGAGACTCAAATGACGCATAAACAGATTGTAACGCGGTACCCGGGCAATCCGATACTGACTAAGGATGATATTCCTTACAAGGTCGAGACGGTGCACAATGCCGGTGTGGCCAAATTCGCCGGCAAATACATGATGCTGTTTCGCTCGCACCTGGACAACGGCCGGTCGATCATCGGCCTTGCCGAAAGCGACGACGGATTCAATTTCACAGCCAGGGCCCAGCCGTTTATGACCCCCGCCGCCGACGGCGTCTTTGCCGAATACGAGGCCTTCGGCGTCGAGGACCCGCGGGTAAATGTCGTCGAAGGACAGTTCTATATCACCTACAGCGCCTACTCAAAGCACGGCGTGCGAATCGGGCTGGCCAGGACGACGGATTTTCAGACGGTCGAGCGCATCGCCTTTATCACACAGGCCGACTACCGCAACACCGTCATCTTCGGCGAAAAGATCAACGGCCGATACGCCAAGCTCGACAGGCCTCACTCCGATATCAGCCCCTGGTCGATCTGGATTAGTTACTCCGAGGACCTCAAATACTGGGGCGACTCGCGCGTAGTGATGAAGCCGGTGCCCTATCACTGGGACGAAATGAAGATAGGCCCCGGGGCGCCGCCCATAAAGACCGACAGAGGCTGGCTCAATATCTACCACGGAGTCTTCGGCACAATGGACGGCTGCGTATACCGACTCGGCGTATGCCTCCACAAACTCGACGACCCGGCCGTGATCCTGAGCGCGGGCGACCGCTGGATACTGGCGCCCGAGGATCCATGGGAAATAACCGGCTACGTCCACAACGTAGTATTCACCTGCGCAGCAGTACCGGAAGACGACGGAACCCTAAAACTATACTGGGGCGGAGCAGACAAAGTAATGTGCGCAGGAACAGCGAATATCGCCGAACTCGTGGACTTCTGCCTAAAAGACACCCGGCGCCCCATGTAATCGTATTCGCGACCCGTAGGGGCAGCCCAATTACCCGTAGGGGCAGCCCAATTACCCGTAGGGGCAGCCCAATTACCCGTAGGGGCAGCCCCTTGTGGCTGCCCAGCAACCTGAAAGGACGTAATCATGGCGAAAAAAAACAAATTTCCGTGGGATGGCAGGATCGATAATCATTGTCAGATAGGCGGGATTGAGACGTCGGTTATTGACGACGGGCCCGGTCGCGGCAATCGTATTGCGTGGGTCAATACCGGTACGGGTTTGCGGTTTAAGGTTGTGATCGACCGGGCGATGGACATCGTCGATGCGTTCTACAATCAGCACAGCCTGGCCTGGGTCAGCCACGGCGGCATTACCGCGCCTCGGCCTCACGCCAACAGCGGCCTTGAATGGCTGTACTCCTTCGCCGGCGGCCTTGTTACCACCTGCGGCCTGACCCATGTCGGCGGGCCGGAGGACGACGAGCTTATGAATCGCGGCCTGCACGACCGCATCAGCAACCTGCCCGCGTCGATCGAGTCGATCATCCAGCCCGATCCCGTCAACGGCAAGCTCGACATGAGCATAACCGGCATTGTAAAACACTCGATGCTCTTCGGCCCGAACCTCGAAATGCGCCGCACCATTTCCTGCACCCTCGGTTCGCCCGTCATCAGCATCCGCGACGTCGTCACCAACCGCGGCAACACGCCGTGCCCGCACATGCTGCTCTACCACTGCAATTTCGGCTACCCGCTCGTCGACGCCGGAGCGGACATCGTCTACAAAGGCACTTGCGTTTCCTTCGGCCGCGACGTGGACAACAAAATCTTCAAGCCCGGCGGCAATTACCGAAAGTGCCGAAAACCCCTCGAATCACATCGCGGCTTCGGCGAATCATGCGGCGTAATCGATGCAACACCCGACAGCAAGGGCTTCTGCAATATCGGCATCTGTAACGGCAAACTCCCCCTGGCGGTCTGTATCAAATACAAAAAAAGGCAACTCCCCGCGCTGACAAACTGGCAGCACTGGGGCCCCGGAGATTATGTAACCGGCCTCGAACCCGGCACAAACCCGCCCATCGGCCAAAACACCGCAAGGGCCAAAAAGAAACTCATCATGCTCGCCGCGGGCAAGAGCAGAACCACCGAATTACAGTTTACCGTCCTGACCGATCCAAAGAAAATCAAAACCTTCGCACGAACCGGCTCGTAATGTCGGCTCAAATAAATTGGAGCGGCATAGCCGCAACCAAAGAACTGCAACCACGGATGACACGGATTTAGAAAGCCGCAAAAAGGCACAAAAAAACAAAAGTTGAAAGATTGTTGTATGAAGATGGGAGTACTGTTGCTTATCAGTGCGACACTGGCGGTCTCCGTCTATGGTCAAACTGACGACGCCAACAAGGAATACCACGCCAAAGCCATGGCCGCCGTAAAAGCCGCGATCCCGCAAGCCGAGAAGGATCCGACCCGACCTGTCTACCACTTTCGTCCGCCGGCGCAGTGGATGAATGACATCTGCGGCGCGATTTACTACAAGGGCTGGTATCACATCTTCTATCAATACAATCCGTTCAGCGGAGACCGCTGGGGCGAAGATTACTCGCTGTGGGGGCACGCACGAAGCGCCGATCTTGTCGGCTGGGAAGATTTGCCGTGGGCGCTGTTGCCGATGAAAGATCGCGGTGAGCGGCGATGCAATTCCGGCTGTGTCGCGCTCGACGGCGACGGCCGACCGATGATCTTCTACACGTTCGTCCCGGCGAGGAAAGATGCGACGCGACTCGGAAAGCGGGAACACTGGGGTGCGGTCCCTTTGGACGACGACCTGATCCGGTGGCGTCGGGTAAAGAATGAACCCCTGATGGCGGCCGGCATGAACGGTGTTCCGGACAGTGTCAACGGCGGCTGGAGCGACCCTTTTGTGTTCCGCAGCAACGGGCGAACGTTTGTTACATTCAAATCATGCAAGGGTCTGGTCTGCGAGGCGCAGAACAAGGAACTTACCCGATGGAAATATGCCGGGCGGATGGATGGCGTCGACGGTGAATGTCCGAATTTCTTCACACTTGCCGGCAAGTGGGTGCTTCTGCGCTCGACCAGGCCGCCAACTTACGTTGTGGGAGATTTCGACTCGGAGACGATCGCTTTTCATATGAGCGGCGCTGCCGGCGTACTCGACTACGGTTTCGGCAAAAATCCGCCCAAAGACCGGTCCTGGACGCGCGGCCTCTACGCAACCAACGTCTTTGCCGACGCCGACGGCCGCCGCGTCATGTTAGGCTGGGTCTGCGGCTTCAAACCCGGACGCGGCTGGAACGGCTGCATGTCGCTGCCGCGAATCCTGACCCTTGACAAGGATCGCCGGCTGATCCAGACCCCGGCGCCCGAACTCAAGCAACTGCGAGGGCGACACCTGCGCATCGAGAATCTCAATATCGCCAATGAATCGAAAATTATTGACGGCGCCCGGGGAGACACGCTGGAGATCATAGCCGAGTTCATTGGCGCAGATGCGGCCGCCTTCGGTCTCAAAGTTCGATGCAGCGCCGATGGACAGGATGCCGTTACGCTAAAGTACGCCGACGGAATCCTGAATGTTGCAGGGACCGAGGCGCCAATAGAACGCCGAGAAGACCGCAAAACCCTCAAGCTGCACATTTTTCTCGACAAATCCGTAATGGAAGTGTTTATCGACGAAGGCCGCATGTCCGTCACCCGCGTAAACTACCCCGGACAAAAGGACCTGGGCGTTGCCGCCTTTTCCGAGAATGGCGATGTCGCCCTGAAGTCGCTTGACATATGGCAAATGAGACCCATTTGGTAATGACAGATAACGTAAGATATCTTTCGCACTTTTGAAAAGCAGCAGGAAACAAGTTAATCTTTTTCGTATCCTGAAGCAATGCGTTCATTTACAGCATCGTACCCTTTGCGCGGCGGGACCTTGTCGGTAAGGGGCATCTCGCCGCGAAGCATTCTTGACGCTTCGCCCACCTGCCACAAGTAATGGTCGGAAGGTAAGCCTTCATATGTGTCGAATTTGCTTTTTCCAACCGGCGGATTGTCGGTGACTTTGTATATCTGTGTGCTTTCATCAAGCTCGTCAAACATAGCCTGGTATATCATATTAGCACCGTTCTTAATCAGCGAATAATGCTGTGCCCAGAGGAATCGGCCGTCTTCACGCGATATGAAGGACTTTTTTCCTTTTAGATTTCCCCAACCGAATCCGGGGAAGGAAACCGGCATGAATTCAAGGCTGTTTTCTTTGCACCATTTGATGTCTTCGACAACTCTGGTTGCGGCATAGTTCTTTGCATCGTTAATATTCTTAAGGCGGCCAACCGACCATGGAGAAATGATGTCCGCTTTTTTGTACACTTCCAGATAATCACCGCCACGCGACCTCCACTCGAATGGCACGCCGAGCATCACTGTGCAGCCGCCGTATATGGGGTCGTTTTTCAGGAAATCGATAAACTTTTCGCAATCCCCTCTGGTGTATCCTCTGTGGTAACCCACTCCCCAGATGCCGACAACGGGCTTGCCTTTATGATGCTGGTACGCTTTGTCGTCGGGGTTTTTGGTTATTTTCATTATTTTCACAAGGTACTTCCAGTCGTTTATCAAATTATCTACGTAGCCGGCGGGCATATCTGTAAGGTCGTACATGACGGCATAAGTTCTGCCGTATTTGTTTGCTCCCTGGCGACAGAGATCGAGAACATGGTTGTAACCTATCCTGCTAAATACCGCTTCTTCGTCCCAGTCGATAGTTACTTCCATCGCAAATCTCTGGACAAAAACGCCGTCAATGCCGTAGTCATGCATCCACTTAAAATGACGAATCGTTGATTTTGGATTTGCGTTACTATATACATAAGCCCTGCTGCCGTCCGAATGGAAAAATTTGTGCGGCAAATAATGTTCGTCCTGATCCATTTCCGACATGTCGGGCCAAAATTCGATACCGCAGTCGCCATCGTAGAAATTGAGGTCGAAGCCGCGATAATGAACCCATGCCAGATTCGTTCCATCGCCTGCGCATCGATACCAGCCCTGGTAGCCGCACATTAGTTTCTTGTCCAGTGTCGACGAGTCAACTCGCTGGATCTCTCTTCTGTCCAGCCGGGATAATGCCGTATGATACATAGTTTTAGCATCGGGCATTTTGCCGTTATCTTTCAAGTACTCTTTTCTGATGCCGTCAAGCATTTCCATCCACAGCTTGATCCTGTAAGGATGCAGATCGTCCGGGGCGACGTTGCCGAATTTCTTTTTGAATTCATCGCCGGCAATCAGCTTTCGGCGGAGTTGGTCGGCGCTGACCAGGTCGGTCTGAAGCCATGCGATATTATCCTCCATCTCTTTTTGAGACGGCTCTCTGCCTAACATTTCCAGGTACGCGGCGTTTATCACAGCCCTTACTTCAAAATTTCCATACTTATAGATGCGATAACCCAACTCGTTGGTTTTACCATGATTACAGCGAAGCAAATGCAGCAGGTGTCTTTTACTCGGTGCAAATTCTTTTTGCAAATCGCTGTTTGTTACACGGTCAGGGTTAAAAAGGAACGGACCAGGTTCGTCCGGATAGTTCGTGTACTTTGGACGAAGCCCGTCGCCGACGCCGGAATAGCTGGCTATACTTTTATTTCCGTAAACAGAAAATTTATCGACTCCGTTTACGACTAACCCATAACCGGCCGCATTGCCTGCGATAGTGTTGTCGTGGACCGTTGCTCCGACAAGAGTTCTGTCTTTTGTGCGGGGAACCCAAACCCCCGGACCCATGGGGATCGATATGTGGATGCGAGCGCCGAATGAATCTATATAATTGTTTCTTACGGTCGTACCTTGATAACTGAATCGCTTTTCGCCATCTTCCAGCGGGTACAGGAAGCCGTCGACCATGTTAATGCCGCCCAAAGATTCACGTGATATGCATGAGATGACGTTGTCTTCGGCAACCGAACCGGGTGCTCCATAGAATACAATTCCGACATCGGTCGGGTCGATAATCAGGTTGTTGCGAATGGTTGTATTTTCTGCGGCACATGAGACCCCATCTCCCCAGTTGAAAGGTATTTCCGCTTTTTCTCTGCCGTTGCCTCGGGGCCCTACGCCCGCACCGAGAAAAATGTTGCCTTCTATAAGTAC
>QNBS01000084.1 GCA_003644175.1 Planctomycetota bacterium
GAACGCTCCTTTTGCCGTAAAAATGGAAGAGATCGCCGAAGAAGCTCTCGCCAAGGTAAAAAACAGGTGTGCAAATGTCAAGCTCTCAAAGCTGATCGGGTAAACGCATACACAACTGAGAGCAAAACGTACGGCAAGAGGAGCCGTTCCCACCTTCCGGACGAGACACCCTGGAAGCGGGATTCTATCCAAAGCGCCAAGCCTGCAATGATCGACAAATCCTGGCGGTCAGTGTGTTTCACCCGTTACAAGATGACTTCAATGCGTCAAGCAAGGCAGCATAAATCGGATTACAGAAATCACTAACCGCCTGATCGTCAAAGTTGCCGAACACAACGACTAATGATGGCCGGCAATAGTGGCGCCGTCCGCAACGGCCTGCTCTGTTGCGTCGAGGTCGGCGCGTATCACAAGAGAAAAGACAGAACCGGCGCCCTCGCAACTGCTCAAGCTGACATCTCCACCGAGAAGTTCGGCCAGCCGCTTTGTGATGGCCAACCCCAAACCTGTTCCACCGTATTCGCGAGAGAGGCTTCCATCGGCTTGCGTGAATGACTCAAATATTTTCTCATGTTTTTCCGGCGGAATACCGATGCCGGTATCCTCAACATCAAAGCGAATATATTGCCGATTGTCTCTATCCTCCAGAGAAACATTCAGATATACATGTCCTGTCCCTGTGAACTTGATTGCATTGCCGATAAGATTAGTAAGACACTGGCGAAGGCGCGTCGAATCCGTCCTTATCTGTGCGGGTAACTGATTGCATTGATTAACTGCAAACTCCAACCCTTTTTCCGCCGCCAACGGGCGCATTAAGGATTCTGTTTCTTCAAGCAATTGCCCCAAAGAACAGGTGGCGGATTCCATCTCAAGCCGGCCTGACTCGATCCTGGAGAAATCCAGTATATCATCTATCAGACGCAGGAGATCCTGGCCGCTGTTCTGAATGAGAGCGACGTAACTTTTCTGGTCCGCGGTCAAATCTTCGTCTGCAAGAACCCCGCTGAAACCTATAACGCTGTTCATCGGCGTTCGTATTTCGTGGCTCATGGTTGCGAGGAATTCGCTTTTGGCTTTGTCGGCTTTCCTGGCTTCCTCCAAAGCAATAATCAATTCGCCATTTGCTTCCTGCAATTGCAGCGTTCGTTGTTTCACGATGCGCTCCAACTCATCCTGTTTGAGTTTTGCCTTTTGGTTTAGCTGCCATTTTTCGGTCAGCGCGCCGGCAAGTTGGTACACCTCAATACTGTCAAATGGCTTCTTGAGTATCAGCAGTCTGTCGGTTTGGCCTAATTTATCGATGATCTCATGCCAGGACAAGTCGGAGTAAGCCGTGCAGATTACAACCTGGATGTCCGGATCGGCCTGCCAGATTCGGCTGATTGTTTCGATTCCATCCCAGCCCGGAGGCATACGGACGTCGACAAAAGCGACAGCATACGGCCGACCTTCCTGTAAGGCCTGCCGTACCTTCTCCAGACCTTCCTGTCCCTGGAATGCCGAATCAACTTCAAAGCTGTCAAACTGCTTTTCTTCGGATGTCGTATCAAAAATGGCGGCCTCTGCCTGGTCCAGAGCTGATGTGTCCCTTGCGTCCCTTGCCAGGATGGTTCGGAAATCCTCGTGGATCGCTACGGTGTCATCAATTACCAGGATGCGATTGTTCCTCTCAATATCTACCGGGTGCATTGAACCTGCTCCTTTGAATTAAACGGCAATTCAAGCGTAAACGTTGCCCCCTTTCCGGGCCCATCGCTGTCAACGGCAAGCCTGCCCCCCATTTCTGCGGCGGCCAGGGCGCCGCTGTGAAGTCCAAAACCGTGCCCCCCTTCTTTGGTTGTATATCCGTGCCTGAATATCTTGCCCATATCCTGGCGTGCTATTCCAACACCGTTGTCGCTCACCTCGATTCGCAATCTGTCTTCTCCGCACCTGTTGCATCGAATGGTTATTAGATTCTCGGCGCTGTCGCTTTTTGTCGCAGCGTATTTGGCGTTGTTTATCAGGTTGACCAGTATTTGCAGTACGCGCTGCTTGTCGACGCAGACTTTCGGCAGTTCGCCAAGTTCAAGAACAACCCTGGCGCCATGGCGATTCAGGCCGGCGCTGTTGATCTCCACCGCATCTCTGATTATGTCGCTGATGTTAGTGGGCGCCTCCACGCCGCCGACCCTGGCGTAGGCCTGCTGAGTTCTTACGATCTCCTTGATGTGCTCGATGTTTTTTGCCAGGAAATCCAGTTTGTCGCCGACATCGGTTCGTTCGTCGTCAGCCAGTTTTGCGACTTCAATCAGGTATGAGGGTATATGCTTTCCTCGTGCGTCTTCGGTAAAAAATGTCCCCAGATCATCGGTATGCTCGGCTATCATATCCGCCACCTTGTTCAGATTCAGTACCTTCGAATTTAGCACCTTGCCTTTTATGAAATCCACCGATACGTTGACGCTGTTGAGTACGTTGCCCACGTTATGGAGAACATCCGTAGCAACCTCGGCCATGCCAGCCCGATGCGACGTCGTCACCAGGTCTTCTTGTAATCCGCGAAGCTCGACCTCTTTCTTCTTGCGTTCTTCAATTTCCCTGGTCAGTTCGGCGGTGCGATCCCTGACGTTTTCCTCCAGGTTTTCATTTGCGGCGACCAGCAGCATATCACGCTGCTGGATAGTGTCCAGCATATTGTTGAATGAGCCTATAAGCATACCCACTTCGTCGTTGCTTTGCGCGACGGCCCTGACGGAATAATCCTTTCGGGAGGTGACTTGCTGGGCAATATCGTTCAAATTCAGGATCGGCCCGGAAATGACCTTTTGAAGTCGCGAAGATATTAAATAAGCGACAAGGAAGGCAACAAACAAGGCGGCAAGGACAAGGATCGCGTTATTCCTCAGCGACTCATGCAAGAGTCTCAGATCTGAGTACAGATAAACCGACCCTATAATCTCACCATCGAGCACAATCGCCTTGCAGGCGACCAGGTAATCATCACCAAAAACGCAGCCATCCTTTTGAGGTAATGGCGGATGGCTATCAACATCATCACGGTCATAATCTGCAAAATGGTCTCCATCGCCGGTGTGGATCCCGGCATGGAAAATAGACCGATTAGTGCGAACCGTCTTCAACAAATCCATCGCACTCTCTTTGTCCTCGAAAACCACAGCGGCCTTGCTGCCCTCTGCTATCATCTCCGCCTGCATCAGGAGATTGTCCGCCATGTTGCGTTTAGCCGAAGCGTATCCCCACATAATGAATATCGCGCCTGCAAACACCAGCGCAACAATGCATGTAAGCATTATGATCGCTGTCAGTTTCTGCCTGATTGTCATGTTTCGTACGACAGACAACATCAGTTCTTTGCATCCTCGGATGGTTCTTCTTTATATATTCTTTTGGCCAGCTTCAAGAGCTGCGATCTGATCTTTAACTTGTTGCGCTTGGCGGAAGTACTGTTGACCTCAAACCGGACCTTCTTGTTTTCCGTCACAAAATTGATAACACCGCCCTTTTCGAGGAATCCCGGCACTTCGCCGACGAGGAGTACGCCTGAGCCTTTCAGGGCCTTAATGATCTCGACGGGAACCTTATTTTTTCCTGACTCGCAGGAACAGATAAACAGCACCCGGCATTTCTTCAGCGCCTCTAATTTTTCTTTCCACGCCGAATCATTTTTCTTTTGAGATTCTTTCAGTTTGTCCCAATCCCCAAACCGCTTTATGGCCAGCCTTCTGCCCTTGACCTGTTTGTTCTTGACGGGATCGAAGGCCTTGACAAATGTATCCGATCCAACAACACCTATCGTTATCGGCTTATTCTTGTCGGGTGTTTTTTCCTGGGGCCAGTCTATAAATTTGATGAAGTTATAAACAAACGCCGCCTTGATCTTGTGCTCGCGTTCGGAGGCGGACTCAGCCCGCACCGCGGGCGGCGCCGCAAACAGAGGCAACATTAGAAACATCAAAATGTGCAGTTTGATCTTCACTTTTTAATATTCAAGATTGTCTTATCCTTCAGAATTCCCAGGTCACCCTCGCAAGTACGGCACGTTGTATTTCGGTAGCAATTACGCCGTCCTCACCAGACTCCGGATGCGACCTGTCCAGGAGATTCTGCCCTATAATCGAAAAGTCCATATTCTTACGGATATGCCATGTAAGCCCCATGTCCAGCCTTGTGTAGGATGGAGTGTCCCAGTGGGGCACGCTATCGACATAATAAAGCGTTGTATTGAATTCGAGATTGTCCTGCAGATTTAACTGTGAATTCAGGTGGAACATATTGCATGGAGATTCCCTTTCTGTCCTTGAGGCTATAGTAGTGTTTGTACTCGAATTTTCTGTATGCATCTGCATCTTTAAGAAGCTGTACCCTCCAGCCAGCTTCCAGCTTTCGTTAACCTGCCAATGTGCGGCAATTTCAGTGCCATATGTTTCGCCATACATCTTATTATCGAAAATTGTGCTGAAAGCAGTTGGATTGTTTTCCTGAGCATAAAGATGGTCATACTCATTATAGAACAAAGAAAAATCAAAGAATAAATTATCCTTTGGTTTCACACGGTATCCCACTTCGTAAGATTTCACTTCCTGTGATTTAAGGTTGCTGCTGCCGATAAACTGCATCGGTGGAATTGAATTGAACTTGTTTGTCATGTGCGTGTAAGCACGAGAAGGCGTTGAGACTGCACGTGTGAAAGACGCCCATAAAGTATTTCGCTCATCAGGTGTCCATAGTAACCGTGCACTTGGCTGGAATTCATAACCCGTGTAATCGTTCTTCTCAACCTTTGTTCCAACAATAAGTTTGAGCAGGTCATCGACAATGGTAATTTCATCCTGCACAAATCCTGAAAACAACTCCTCATTACGATTCGACGGATTAAACGCAACCGTATAAGTATTGTCGGTGTTGTCACCGGTATGACGGTATCCAAGCCCCCAGATAAGATTGTGGCCATCCAATAGCTGGAAACGGTGTTGGAAATCGATATCAAAAGTATCTCTCGACTCACCCAGATTGACCGCGTACCGTTCCGTTCGGTCATAGTAGAATTGAAGTGACATATCCGAAGTATCCGAATATTTTCGCGTCCACCGAGTCAGAATATTCCACCCCCTGACATCACTATTATCATCTGTCTGATAGTTGACACCGGGGGACGTCATGCGGGTTCTCAGGCCGGAATGACCCTTGTAGAAATCCCCCTGCAAAGTAAAATGATCCCTCTCTGATTTGTCCCAGTCGATACGGAAACCTTCTCTCAGGGCATCTGTGCTGTCGGCAGCGGGGCTCCTGTCGGAATATATGGCTTCATCGCGATTGAAATACTTGGCGTACACCCGGTAATAAGCGTTTTCGCCAAGTTTACCGCCATGCCTGAAACTCGAAAATCCCTTCTCTTCGGTCCCCATGCCGCCGCTGACAAGCGTTCCCTGGGTATCGGCGGCTTTCCTGGTAATGATGTTGATGATGCCGTTAACCGCGTTTGCCCCCCACAGCGTCCCGCCGGGGCCTTTTACCACTTCTATCCGCTCAATATCTTCAAGCATCACATCCTGGACATCCCAGTAGACACCCGAATACAGAGGCGTATAGACTGTTCGCCCATCAATTAAGACCAGCAGTTTCTCTGCGTACAAGCCGTTGAAGCCCCGGGCCGTGATAGCCCATTTGTTTGAATCGATTCTGGCGACGTGTACGCCGGGCACCATTCGCAGAAGTTCCGGTATTGATTGATGTCCCGATCTGCGAATATCCTCAGAAGTCAGCACGGTGATCGCTGCCGGCGTTCTGAACAAAGCATCCTCCGACCTGGACACCGTTATCACCTCGACATCCATCAACTCTTCGATAGACATGTCGAAGAAATCTTCTTCGCCGCCCGATCTCGCTTCCTCTGCAAATGCCCGCGCACAAACGCCGCACAAAATCAGCAGAATCAAAGTAAACCCGAACTTGAACACACTACTCTTTTCCGTAGTCATTTTCCATACTCTGCATATAGACGTGCCCCCACGGTTTTACAGGATTTTCCATCATCTTTTTTTTCGGCTATATGCAGGCGCCGATTAACATAACTCCCGCCACCGACGTTTTTTTTCATAGAGGGGGCCAAATCCGCCAATTATCGCTGTCGCCGCACATTATCGGCCGTCAATCCGGCCCGAACAGACAGAGCGGGAATAGTGCCCAATACGGATATCACGCGGCGCCGGCGGTATGGAGTGTTTGGTCGGTCCCCCACTTCTGTGGGGTTAAATATAGAGGCGGCGCGCCTTCGGCGTGGTTCTTTTGGTTTTAGTCCTGTGGGCCGACGTTTAATGGCTGGGGTTTTCTGTCTTCTTTTCTGAATGATTCGAGGTCCTGTGGTTCTGCGACTTTTCTGTAGCCTAAGGCCTTGGCGACCTCCAGCACCTCGGTCCACGTCGGAAAGGGTCTCTGGTTTTCTTTTTTGTATTTGTCGATGGCCATGAGAAAACGGAACTGCTCGTCGGTCATCTCGCCTTCTTCGGCGGCCCGTCTTTCCTCGCTCCGTCTGTGGCCGGGACCGCGCCTGCGGTTCAGTCCCAGGCGGCGATCAACCACACTTTGCCGCCGTTCAGTAAATGACTCAGGCCCGGCCAATATCTCTTGTGATCCATTATCTGTTTCTGTCATCGGAGGAGTCCTCATCGTTCGGCATTTTTCGTATTTCCTATGGGCTTCAGAGGTAAAGGGCGAACTTAGAACTGGTTATCGTCGTCAAAGTCGTCGGGCGTATATTCATCGTCGTTGTGAAAAACCATGTCGTAGAAGTCATTGTAGGCGCCTTGGGATTCAATGAGGACGTGGGCCTCATCTATGTGGTCTTCCGGGACCATCACGGCGATGCCGCCAAATCCGCCGCCGGTGTCGGGCTGGGACTTGACGGCGGCGGGGATATCTCCGTCATTGAGCAGCTTTTTGTACTGCTTTGCCAGTTCCATGTCTTCGGCAAATGCCACGGTGACAAACTCCTTCAGCGAGTTTTGCCGGGTTTCTTTCCTTTTGCGATGATCGGCCATTTCATTTCTCCGCATTTGTAATAGGGACTAAAACGCTGTCATCCTGCAAGCCATTGGTGAGTATCGTCCATAGAGGGCGGGGGGTTTATCTAAAATACACCAAAACATGGCGGGGCAATACCGGCCGAGATCGGAGGCAAACAGGCGAGATTTGGCCTCAGAGACCCTCAGAGTGCAAAATTTTTGCATTTTTCGAGAATTTTTTTGTTGCAAACGCAAGAACTCACGGGCACAATATACGGCAAGTTTTGTCGTTGGGCGTTTAAGGCCCAATATTATTGGAACCTGGATTTTACATGGAGGTCAACAGGATGGCAAAGAAGAAAGCGGCAAAGAAGAAAACGGCAAAAAAGAAAGCGGCAAAAAAGGAAATTCTGATCGTCGCCAGCAAGACGAAAGCGTACATCAAGAGCCAGGGTATGATGACATCTTCGGACGCCATCGGCGCCCTGAGTGACGCTATCTATGCTCTCATTGATGCTGCAATCGCCAGGACCAAGGCCAACCGTCGCAGTACGGTGAAGCCACAGGATCTGTAGTTTGGCGGGCACGGTTCCGCAAAACCGTGCCGGAAGAGATGTAAATTTAACGAAGCCGTCCCGGAGGAAGGGGCGGCTTTGTTGCTTTATCGGCGCGTCCAAGGGACCTGTCAGGCCTGATAGCCGGTGCGAGAGACGGTTTTTTTGGTTGGCCGAGCAATTTACGTAAAGACCCTTTTGGATACGGACGATATACGGCGTGTAGAAGGTGGGTAGGCATGCAGGAAAATAAATTTCCTGGGAATTTTATTGGACGCAGGCCGGAATCGGGACATATAATAGACCCACGGCGTAACTTGCGTAAGAGATAACTCGTATTCGGACGACATACAATGAGCTTGCACGGGTTTGAGAGAATAGGCGGAGTCGAAACTGGGGGTGAAAAATGAAGGTATTTATGCTTGGCTGGGAGTTTCCTCCCTTCATCAGCGGCGGCCTCGGGACGGCCTGCTTCGGGCTGACAAAAGCGATGAGCAATATGGGGATCGAAGTATTGTTTGTGCTGCCCCGCCCGGTCGAACAAACCGATTCCACCCACGTCAGGATGCTCACTCCCAAATCCACGCCGAGTGGTAAAGAACTTCATTACAAATACGAAGGACTGCAGAATGTGCAGTTTCTTGCAGTCGAATCGATGCTCTCACCATACGCCAGTCCGGAGTATTACAAAGAGAAACTCGATGAGGTGGTGCGCAAGAAACGTCAGGCCGGCCGGGTAAGCGGCGCCGAAGCGGAGGAGCTGGCCTTCGGTGCGAACGAGGAGATGCATTACGCCGGGGACATGTTTTCCGAGATTCACCGTTACGCCAACTCCGCAGTGGGGCTGGCGACGGATGAGGACTTCGATGTGGTTCATGCCCACGACTGGATGACGTATCC
>QNBS01000085.1 GCA_003644175.1 Planctomycetota bacterium
CCAAATAAAGATGGCTGAAGATGTGAGGTATTTTTGCGGAACATCCTTTTTCCCTCGTAAAAATGAGTATTTTCAACAAAAGACATCATGCAGTATTCACCCAAAAAACCAAGAAAAATAACTTAAAATCACAAAATATTTTAACCGCTCGCATGAGGCCCTTTTTAGAGTGGACTCAAGGTTGGAAGAAAATGGCAAGGCAAAAAGGCTTCAGGATATTCCGGGCTTCGTACACAGACCGTTCAACCGGCAGGCGTATGAAGTCCCGCAAGTGGTACATTGACTTCGCCGATCACAAGCAGCGGCGTCACAGGCTGGCGGCAACGACCGACAAGCGAAGCACCGAGGCGCTTGCCCGCAACATCGAGGCCTTTGTCGGCTGTCGTATAGGAGGCCAGAGACCGGACGCAGAGCTTCAAAGGTGGTTAGAGGGTCTGTGCCGTCTGCGATCATGGACAAACTCGTGTCCTGGGGGCTTGTGGACGGCACACGGGCAGAGGGCGGCAAGCCATTAGCTGCCCACCTTGCCGACTGGAAACAGAGCTTGATTGCTTCTGGATGTAGCGAAAAGCATATCGGGGCCGGAGCGGGCGCTGATCTACTTGGTAGCTTGCGAAACCGGACTGAGGGCCAACGAACTGCGCTTGCTCAGGGTGAACGATGTTAACTTCGACGGTATGACTTTGACTGTCAGACCCGATGTCAGTAAGAACGACAGGGGAGCTGTCATGCCTTTGAAGCCGTCAACGGCGAACTTGATTCGTGAGCACACCCGACAGAAGATGCCGTCAAGCCGCATATTCTCCGTGCCGTTGCAGCCGCACCTGATGATAAAGGCCGATTTGGCAAGGGCGGGTATTGAGTACAAGACCGACGAGGGCACGGCGTACTTTCACAGCCTTCGCCACGTTTATGCAACGGCCCTCCCATGGGCGGCGGGCAATGTCAAAACTGCACAGAGTCTTATGAGACACTCTGATCCCCGGTTGACTCTGAATGTTTACACGCATGGAGTACCCGAACAAGAACGAGCAGCCATTGAAGCATTGCCGAATTTGTACTTGCCGGATGTACAGGGGAAGACCGGAACCGACGACAGGCCAATCGACCGTGTTTCGAGCGATGACGAAATCCGTCCTGCCATCTGCTCTGCCACCTGCTTTGCCACTTTGCTGCCAAATAACTGCAATAAACAGCAATCAACAGCAAGAATAGGGGAAACCAAAAACCGCACTGACGGGCGAAAAGCGGCGATTTTGGCGAAAAAACCAACGTCCCCGGCAGGATTCGAACCTGCAACCTCTGGCTTCGGAGGCCAGCGCTCTATCCAATTGGGCTACGGGGACAACGTGCTCTATTAGATATACTTGGAGTCCTCACGTCAAGGTTTTGTTTGAAATCACCTCGGGTCGGGGCAATCCGTAGGCGTTGCGGCGCTGACGCCGCTTGTAGTAACGCACAACATCGCTATAATGCAATTTGTCAGAGAGCTTTTCTACAGAGCATGTTTGACAGCTTTAATTAACCTTTAGAGGAGAAAGAATATGAGCACAAGCAATCTTAACAGACGAAGCCTGTTACGCAATGCATCGGCAGCAGCGGCCGTGGCGGTTGCGGGGCCTAATGTGGCGTGGGCGGGGTCTAAACTGAAGCGCATGGTGACGAAAGGACGCATCAACCAGTCTGTCAGTAAGTGGTGCTATCGTAAACTCTCATTAGATGAACTTTGCGCCGCCGGGGTCAAGCTGGGGCTTAAGGGCATTGATCTGTTGGGGCCCGGTTCTTTCGCTACATTGAAGAAATACGGATTGATCTGCACCATGACCTCAGGTGGAGGAAATCTCATCGACAAGTCCAGGCATGACGAGGCTGTCAAGCGGATTCATTCGGCCATCGAGGCGAATGCCGAATACGGTTTTCCGAATGTGATCGCTATGGCCGGCAACCGAAGGGATATCCCCGACGACGATGTGGGTTTGAAGAATGCCGTGATCGGCCTTAAACGCGTAGCGTCTCTGGCGGAGAAGAAGAAGGTGAACGTCTGTATCGAATACCTTAACAGCAAGGTGAATCACAAAGGTTATATGTTCGACAATATGGCCTGGGGGGTTGAGGTCTGCAAACGCGTGGGCTCGCCCAATGTCAAAATACTCTATGACATCTATCATGCGCAGATTATGGAAGGCGACATCATTCGAACTATCCGGAGGCATAAGGATGTCATCGGACACTACCATACCGGGGGCAATCCCGGGCGGAACGAGATTGACGAAACCCAGGAATTGTACTATCCGGCCATCATGCGCGCGATTGCTGACAGCGGCTTTGAGGGCTATGTAGCGCATGAATTTGTTCCCAAACGCGACCCCCTGACGTCACTTGCTGAGGCTATTAAGATCTGTGACGTATAGAGGACGCCGAGCAAATGCGAATCAGGAAACGGCACATGGCGCCTTTAATTCACCCACTAACTTTACTAATGATTACGATGTTAATGTTTACAGGATGCGCTGAATGTGACAGACGTGCTGAAATTGAAGTTAGTAACAAGTTTGATATTCTTTCCAATAGTGATGTTCCTGACACATGGCCTAAGGGCTTTTGGCGGCACCATACGATTGACGATTCTTCACTCGGCGCAGACGGAACTCGCTTTGGTGATATCAATGGCGACGGGCTGCTCGACATCACCACTCCGTGGGAACAGGGCGGAATAGTGCGTGTCTATATCAACCCGGGTAACAAAGGCCTGAAAGACCCCTGGCCGCAGGTTACAGCGGGCGAAGTAGGCGACCCGGAAGATTCTTTTTTTGTCGACCTTGACGGCGACGGCCATCTCGACGTTGTCAGTGCCTGCGAAGGAAAGACACAATCTATGTTCGTCCACTGGGCGCCGACAGACCGTAGCAAATTACTCAACCCTGCGGCATGGACCACAAAACCGATACCATTTAACTCGGATGCCGTTCGCTGGATGTACGCATTTGCTATGCAGATCGATGGAAAAGCAGGGGTAGATATCGTCGCCGCATCCAAATATGCTTTGCAGATCGATGGAAAAGCAGGTATAGAGGACAGCGCTGTTCTGGGCTGGTTCCAGTCGCCGGAAAATTCCCGCGACATGGCGAGCTGGCGCCGGCATCGACTTCTTTTGGGTACTTGGTTTATGACCTTAAGACCGAGCGATATCGATAAAGATGGAGACCTCGATATTGTCACGGTCGAAGAAAAAGGGCCTTATCTGGCAAAAGGTTATCAGGGCAAGGAATTAGGTGTCATCTGGTACGAAAACCCAGCCCGCTAAGTACCTTTAGTTGTCTTGCTGTAAGGAGTTTATGATGGGCGTGTATAAATACTGTTTGTGTGCGGCGATTGTTGTAATTGCGGCGATCTGTTGTTTGGGTTGTGCAGGTGATACAAATGTCGCATCCGGAGTCTGGCCTTTTGAGATCGAGGTCCGGCACAGGCCGGGGACTTATTGGTGGTGTCCGGGGAGTGCGTGGGATGAAGAGAGTATCGACTGGAACCTGGAGAATCTCAAGGCAGGCGGGATCGGCACGGTGCACATTGTTCCTATCTATGGCGCTAAAGGATACGAAGATCGTTACATTACATTTCTGTCAAAAGAGTGGGTCGAGAAACTGCAATATATCTTGAAGAAGGCCGAGTCATTAGGGATGCAGGTGGATATGACGACGGGGACGGGTTGGTGTTTTGGCGGGCCGGACCTGGCGAAGGATCATTGGGATACCAGGGCCGTGCTCGATAAAAAGACGGGCAAGTTCGGTTTATCTGCGAACCGAATGGTCAAGCGCGCGGCGCCGGGTGGGGTGGGGCATATGCTTAATCCGTTTTCACAGGGTGCAATCACGACTTATATAGATCGCTTTGATAAGGCCCTGGCTGGATTGGAGATTTTGCCGCGGGCGCAGTATCATGATTCGTTCGAGTATTCGGGCAACTGGTGTGCGGAGATGCCGGATGAGTTCAGGAAGCGTCGCGGTTACGATCTGAACGACTATTTGAAGGTTGTCTTCGGCGGCGACGAGGACAAGGACAAGGCCGCTCGTATTAAGTATGACTACCGGCTGACAGCGGCCGAGTTGCATCGGGAGTTCATTGAGACCTGGGCGGACTGGTCGCAGTCGAAGGGTATGCTGACGCGGAATCAGGCGCATGGTTCTCCTGCGAATCTTCTGGATGTTTACGCGGCGGCGGATATTCCGGAGACGGAGATGTTCGGATCGCCGGAGTTTCCGATTCCGGGATTTCGGCACGATGAGCGGTTTACTCGCAGGGGTGATTCCGATCCTCGGATATGCAGAATGGCGTCGTCGGCTGCTCATGTAGCGCACGCGACTGGCAAGCAACTGGTGTCTTCGGAAAGCTGCACATGGATGCGAGAGCACTGGCATGGGACTTTGGGGCAGATCAAGCTGGAGATGGATTTGTTTTTTCTGATGGGGATTAATCATGTCTTCTACCACGGATCGTGCTATTCGGCGAAGGATGCGCCGTGGCCGGGCTGGTTTTTCTACGCATCGACCAAGGCGGACTGGCGTAATTCGATATGGCGCGATATGCCGCTGCTCAATGATTACATTGCGCGGTGTCAGTCGGTGCTGCAGGCCGGAGAGCCCGCCAACGACGTGCTTGTATATTGGCCTATACACGATCTGTGGATGGACAGCGAGGGTCTTTTGAAGCCCCTGAAGGTCCACGACAATAGCTGGATCGACAAGCAGCGCGTGGGTGAACTCGCCAATCTTCTTGACAGTAAGGGTTATGCTTATGATTTCGTATCCGACAGGATGTTGGATTCGATTCGTTATCAAAACGGCCAGCTCCGTGCGCCGGGCGGGACGTACAAAGTTATTCTTGTCCCCAGGTGCACTTTCATGCCTGCCGGGACGATGAAACGATTGGCCGATCTTGCAGGACAGGGAGCATCGATTATTTTTGGAGAAAAACTGCCCTCTGATGTTCCAGGTTATGGAAATCTGGCCGAACGTCGCGCCGAATTTGCGAGAGAAAAATCGCGTCTTAAGAAAGTTGTGATCGCAAAGGATGCTGTAAGCGGCCTTGAGCGTGTTGGCGTTCAACGCGAGAGGCTGGCTGATCACGGTCTTCGCTATATTCGACGCAGGGTGGGGTCGGAGTACTGGTATTTTATCGCCAACCATACGGACCAGGCGGTTACCGACTGGGTTAGTCTTGCGGCGCCTTTTGTTTCGGCGGTTCGTCATGACCCGATGGGCGGTCATTCGGTTTTACTGCCGACACAAAAGAAGGGGAAAGTATATCTCGATATTTGGCCCGGCGAGACGTTTATCATACAGGCAAGCACGTCCGAACTTAGAGCCAGGCCCTTTGTCCCGACGACATCGGCGGGTGCGGCGTTTGAGTTGCAAGGCAAGTGGGAGATTGAGTTTGTCGAGGGCGGTCCCGTTTTGCCGGCCGGCTACAGTACCGATTCGTTGTCTTCGTGGACCGATGCTCCTGACGAGCGGGCGAAGGCTTTTGCGGGGACCGGTCGTTACAGATTGACTTTCGAGTTGCCGGACGGCTGCGATGCCGACGATTATCTGCTTGATCTGGGTGATGTTCGTGAGTCGGCGAGGGTGAAGATCAACGGCGCCGCTGCGGCTGATTTGTTTGCTCCGCCGATGCGTGCGCGTGTCGGTCGGTATTTGAAGAAGGGCGTCAATACGATAGAGATCGAGGTTACCAATCTTGCGGCAAACAGGATGCGCGACCTTGACCTGAGAGGCGTCGATTGGAAGATTATGAACGATATCAACATCGTCAACCAGAACTACAAAAAGTTCGATGCCGCCAAATGGCCTTTGCAGCCGTCCGGCCTTTTGGGGCCGGTGACGTTAAGGCCGCTAAAAAGGTCAAGTCCGTTGAATTAGGCGCAGGCTGCATATTCCTTTGGCGGGTGGTTTGCATGTTCCACCGCAGCGGCTAACTTTTTTGGCTCATCCGGACAATGCGCAGGTGGTTTGCCATATCGTAGACCCAGGAAAAATCGCCCGGGGCCCCGGATGCTCAAACGATTTTTCTCTTCACGGCAAACGGAGGGCTGGTCTGTCTGAGTGTGAGTTTTTTAAGGCAGGGCGGAAATTAGGTAACTGTCCCCTATTTTGCACTTCTCCCCACGACTTGAGATATTTCAGATAATCGCTTTCGCTTGACAGGATCAGCACACTGCCGGCGCCCAGGTTCGCCTCATAGCTCTTAAGCGTCTCCAGAAACGAATAAAACTCCGGGTCCTTCGAGTAGGCCTCGGCATAAATCGTGATCGCGTTAGCGTCGGCCACGCCCCTGATCACCTCGGCCTCCCTGTACGCCTCCGAGAGAATCTCCTTTTCCTTTCTCTCCTTGCGACCTTCGATTTCCATCGCCTCGCCTTCGCCCTGGCTGCGGTACTTCGCCGCCATCTGCTGCCTTTCGGCGATCATATTCTGATAAACCGAATCCCTTACCTCCTCGTGGTAGTTAATGCGCTTGATCCGAATATCCACAATATCAATACCGTATTTCTCAGACGCAAAAGTCTTAGCCTCGGCAAGCACCTTCTCGACGATCTTATCCCTTCCGAACTCCACTTTGGTAATCTCGCCGGCCTCCTCACCTTCCAGTTCTATCACCTTCAATTCCCGGTCCGTAGTCCTGACCGCATCCAGAAGAGTATGGTTCGATATCTGGTTGCGAACCGCACCGTTGATAATGTCGTCCAGCCGGCTGTGAGCCGCTTCTTCATAACCCACTGAAGTTCGAAAAAGCAGAGGGTCGCCTATCCGCCACCTTGCAAAACAGTCCACCCAGATATATTTCTTGTTCAGAGTCGGAACCTTCTCCGCCTTGCCGTCCCATTCCAATATCCGCTTTTCATAGTAATTGACCTGCTCGATGATCGGTATCTTGAAGTGCAGCCCCGCCTCCTGAACGACCCGCTTGTGCCTTCCGAACTGAGTTATCACCACCTGCTGCTTCTCCGAAATCGTATATAGAACCGAAGAAGCAATCACGACCCCGACCAAAATGACTACCAAAACGCCAATTGTCTTTATATTCTGCATGATCATTTTTCTCCCACATTCATCAGAGGCAGCAACCCCTTAACATTATCATCGATGATATATTTCTTCTCCAGGTTCGGAAGCACCTTGCCCATCGCCTCGATGTAAA
Organism: Planctomycetota bacterium; assembly: GCA_003644175.1. Taxonomy (GTDB): domain Bacteria; phylum Planctomycetota; class Phycisphaerae; order Sedimentisphaerales; family Anaerohalosphaeraceae; genus B28-G16. Next base: position 7,195 of record QNBS01000085.1, read on the forward strand.
GACGCCTTCGCGTAACATCCTTGTTCAGCGAGTACTCCTTCCATATCTCCCTGAAGCGGTTGGCGTCGCCCTGCGCCCTATTGGTCCGGTCTATCGCATAAGCCTTGGCCTGATCGACCATCTGATGAGCCTGACCGCTCGCCCTGGGGATCACCTTGTTGTACTCCTCCAGCGCCTGATTAACTAATCGCTGCTTGTCCTGCTCAGCGGTATTGACCTCGTTAAACGCAGGCTGGACCTTCTCCGGCGGATTTACATCCTGCAGCATCACCGATTCAACATGCAGCCCGACCGTATATGTGTCAAGAAGCTGCTGCATTTTTTCGGCAACGGCGTCGTTGATCTCCACCCTCCGAGAAGTCAGAACCTCATCGACCGATGAATCACCCACCACACTTCTCATCACCGATTCTGCGACATCTCGAAGAACTTTTTCCGGGTTTCGGGCATTGAAGAGGTATTCGCGGGCATCTTTGATCTTGTACTGGACGGTCCACTCCACCTCCGCCACACTCAGGTCGCCGCAAAGCATTCGATACTCTTCTTCTGGTCGCTGTCCGTATCGCGTCTGTACGCCGGCCTTGAGCGTACGAAAACCGAATTCCTCCTTGAAAACCCTGGTGACATGAGGCGTGCTCACCGCCTCAATTCCCATGGGCAACTTAAAATGGAGCCCCGGCCCGGTCGTTCGCACATATCTGCCGAACCGCTGCACCACTCCCTCCTCATCGGTGTTCACCATGTAAAACGAAGTCGACGCCATTATCAGAACAAGCACAATCGGAACAATCCAAACCAGGTACCTGACAACCCGCTCCGGAGGTATAGGCCTGTAGTAAAAATCTTCCTTACCCATAATAGAACTCCTTAATCTACAATCTACAATCTACAATCTACAATATACAATATACAATCTAAACGCCCGTCCCCAATTTCACGACTAATTGCTCGATCGCCACCCTGCATGTCGCCTGGCCGGTCTTGCTTGCATAGTCGATTCTGGCCAGCTCGCAGAGCACCGCCGCTATTTTCTCGAGCGACATCCGCCCTAACTGGCGAAAGAACCCGTCCACATTTCCCCATATCCTCAACTGCCCTGCCACCTGCCGCTGGGCCATGCCCTTTGCCAGCAGCGCCTTGGCGTTAAACATCCGTCGGAAATGGTAAGCAAAGGCCCCCACTACCGTGTATTCAGCGCTCTTGTCGGCAGCGAACATGTTGCGAAGCCGCTCGACGGCGCCTGCC
>QNBS01000086.1 GCA_003644175.1 Planctomycetota bacterium
ATATAGCGTATTTGCTTTTTGCTTTCCATGCGATGCAATAATAGCCTTAGCGGATCGTTATGACAAGTACGATTCTTGTAACATTTTAGCCATGTTTGGAAACCGCTCCAATAACAATGCTTTATCGGGCCGAATGCATGGCGGCTTTAGTGCTATTGGCTTGATTGGTCGTTGATGGCGTCATATTCACCGCTGAGGCTGCCGGATTCGACGCCTTCCCACTGGATGCCGCCGATGACGGATTGAGCGATATTTGTCAGGTGGTCGCCTATCTTCTCGAGGTTGTCGACAAGGTCGATAAATATCAGACCGGAGCGGGCAGAGCAGGTTCCGTCGGTCATTCGCTGGACATGCCCGCGCCGAAAGCGAATCTGCATGCGATTGAGTTTGTTCTCGCCGGCAAGGGCCGAGTGGGCCGCCTGTATGCTGCTGCTTTCCAGGGCGGCGACAATATTGTCAAACATGTCGTAAGTTTCCTTGACCATAGCGGCCGAATCGGTCGCTGCTTCTTCACCGAAGGTCAATTTCTGCTCGATCTTTCGCTCGGCGATTTCAGCGATATTTACGGCATGGTCGCTGACACGCTCCAGGTCGTTGACCATGTGCAGCAAGACGGGCAGTTCGATGGAGACCTCATCGCTTAACTGTCTTTGCGACAGTTCGACGAGATAAGTGGTGATTTCGGTCTGGTATTCATCCACGACATCCTCCACCCGCCTTGTTCTGTCGATCTGCTTGATATCGCCCTGGGAAAGTCCCTGACAGGCGCATTTGACGGCTTTCATGGCTTCGCCGGCCATACGGATGATCTCACGTTTGGCCTGCTGCAATGCCAAAGCCGGGGTGGAGAGCAGGTGCTTTTCCAGGACCACCGCCCTTTCGACCACTTCCCCGCGGCGAGGCTTTATCAGCGAGACGACGATTTTTTCGAGGATCCCGGCAAATGGCAGGAATAACAGTGAGTTGACCACATTGAACAGCGTGTGGGCGATTGCGATGGTGAGCATAATTGTGCCGGCATTGACCTCCCACGGGGCTATCCAGAGTACTATAGTCACGAACAATCCGGTGTAGACGAGGGGCAATACAAGAGCCACGCCTACCACATTGAACATCGTATGTGCCCAAGCTGTTCTTCTGGAGCCCAGATTTGCCTGCAGAGAGGCTATCTGGGCGGTAATTGTAGTGCCGATATTACCGCCTAAAACAAAGGGAATCGACATCGCAAGGACCTCAGCCCAGTTGTCTCCGAAGGCTCCGTTGAGAGCAAGGACCTGGATGATGGCGATCGAGGCCGAACTGCTCTGCAGGATCATCGTCATAAGCGTCGAGACAATGACCGCCAGCAGAACACGGCCCTTGAGGAATGCGAGCCACCCCCAGACATCTTCGGCGGCCTGGTCGCCCCTCAAATCCGTAAACGCCAGCTTCATGAAGTATAATCCGACAAAGAGAATGCCAAAGCCCAACAGGACCTGTCCGAGATTTCTTGCCCTGCGGCTTCGGCCTGCGACGTTGAGCAGAAAGCCAGCGCCTATTACGGGCATGGCGTAGAGGATGATATTGAACTTAAAGCCGGTGAGGGATACGATCCATGCGGTGGCGGTGGTGCCGACATTTGTTCCGAAGATGACGGGGACAGCCTGTTTGAGGGTCATCAGGCCGGCATTGACCAAGCCGATGATCATGACCGTGGTTGCCGAACTGCTCTGGACCAGAGCGGTTACCACCGTGCCGGTGGCAAATCCGAGCAGAGGCGTTCCTGTCATGGACTCCATAAGCTGTTTCATCTTCTGGCCGGCCGCCTTCTTGAGCCCGTCGGACATCTGACCCATTCCGTAAAGGAACAGTCCCAGACCGCCGATTGCGTAGCACACCATTGTCATCATAGTTGCAAACATATTTGTCGTTTCCTTGAAACACAAGGTACTCTAAAAAGGGACATGTAACCAGACGAGCGTACTTATATGCGTTCGAGAGTAGAAGTCAAGCATTTTGTTGGGCCAGGCGGCAAAGAATCTCGGCGCCCTGTGCAATTTTGTCATGCGTGGTTGTATAGCTTATTCTAAAATGTGTGTCTCTTTCGCTGAAGACGGCGCCGGGGATGATCAGGACATTGTCGACGATTGCCTTTTCGACGAATTGTGTGGCGTTTTTCGCCCATTTGGGGGCCTTGACGAAGGCGTAGAACGCCCCGCCCGGCTTTACGAGTTCGAATCTGTCTTTTAGGCCTTCGTAGATCATATCCCGCTTGGTGCGGTAGTCGTCGACGTATTCGGTCATGTCATAGTCCAGAGCTGTGATCGCGGCATGCTGGAACGGGGTGGGCGCACAGACGAAAGTGTACTGCTGGATCTTTGTCATCTGCTCGATGACGCCCCTGACCGGTTCGGGGCCTGCGGCATAGCCCATTCGCCAGCCGGTCATCGCGTAAGTCTTGCTGAAGCCCTTCAAGAGGAGGGTTTTGTCGTAATGATCGGCAATGCTGGGACAGGGTCCGTCGTAACAGAACTCGTCGTAAATCTCATCGCTCATGACAAGTATGTCGTTTTGGCGGGCGATACGGGCAATTTCGACGACTTCATCTTCGGTGTATACCACGCCTGTGGGGTTGGCCGGGGAGTTTACAATAATGAGTTTTGTTCTGTCGGTTATCGCGGCTTCGATTTGGGCTGTGGGCAGCCTGAAATCGGGGTAACCGTTCACGAAAACGCACTTGCCGCCGATCATGTTGATAACGTGCTTGTAGATGACGAAATACGGGTCTGGTATTATGACCTCGTCGCCGGGATCCAGCAGGGTCAGAAACGCCAGGAGCAATGCCCCGCTTACGCCGCTGGTAACTAATACAGCCGGTTCGGCCCAGCCGTGTCGGTCGGTGATTTTCTGTTTGATTGCGCTTAGGAGGGGCTCGTCGCCGGCAGTCTGGGAATAGCGGTTGTGTCCGGTTTCAATAGCCTTTATGGCGGCTGCCTTAATGTCGTCGGGCACATCGAAGTCGGGCCGGCCGATTGAGAAGTTTATGGGATCGGTCAGTTTCGCGGCCAGTGAAAAAACCTTGCGGATTCCACTGGCGTCAATGAATCCTGTTCGCCGGGCCAGAATGTCTTTCACGGCAATTTCTTCCTGGAGGCTATTTTCGTCAAGACCCAGTTGTCTCGGCAGTCTCTTCGGCAACGGCGCCTTCGGCGGAGGCCTTTTCATCCTTGGCGCCCTTCTTGCCGCTGTGGCCTTTGCGATGCGCGACCTTGGCAAGGCCTGTGACGGGATCGCCTTCGGCCCAGCGTTCCTCTTCGATGAGCTTTTCGATTCGCTCGGCTCGGGAGAGCACATTTCGATGGCGGCTGAGCGATCCCTTGATTTTCAATGATCTATCGATTGACATAACTGTTTATGCTCCTTGGATTTACTTTACTTTTTCGCCGTATGCGTCCTGGAACAGATTAGGACGAAAACTCTCATATCCCTTGGGGGCCTTATACGTCAGGCCGACTCTGCGTATCTCTTTCATCGCCACATCACCGTCATAGTCCGGGTTGAAGCTGTCACGACTTACACTGCACCTGTGATACAACCGCGTCGTTTTCAGAAAAAAGAAGCTCCCTTTTTCTACAATTCTGGTTTCTATGCCGTTTTTTTCAAAATGCTGCTTGACGGGCTCCAGGTCCCTTCGCTGCTTGTAGGCCTGGATAACAATAACATTTGTGCCCTGAGGCGCGATTACCCTGTTGTCTTCGATCTTGTCCTTTCCTGCGACCTTGTTGTCAGTAACCGTAACCGGGTTTTTTTTTACCGGTTCGGCCGCCGCCGAATCAATCAGTTTCCCGATATCGAGCAGTTGGCCGGATGCCGGCTCACTTGCAGCGACAGGCTCAAAAAAGAGCCATCCGACGTCATAGTTGAGCTGTCCGAATCGCACAGCGGCAACGAGTACGGCCGCCGCCGCGACGAGCAGAAAGGCGGCAACGGGACAGGACAGCGATAAAGCAATCCGCCTGGACCACAATCCAGCTAATTTGCTCTTGCCGGCGTCGCCGCCTGCTTCAAGCCGCTGGTAATAGCCAACCTCTTTTTTTTTGATTGCCGATCCGCGGCGAGCCGACGCAAAAGGCCGAAAACGAACAGTCTTCTCACGACCACGGCGTTTGGACTGCCCCTTCCTGATCGCCTCATACAGAGCCATGCGTCTGGTCTCTCGAGCCATATTCCCTCAAGCAAATCCACGAAATCAGCCGGAAAATCCTGTTTCCGACACCAATATCCACCAATTACGGACCCGGACCGGAAGACTAAAAGGCGAATATATACTACACGGAGACGGATTTCAACCCCAAATTTGCAGAATCCGGGAAATCTATGCGAAAAAACAATACTTGTGCCGGCGAAAATTAGCTTGACAAACAGGTTGCGTTTTACTATTTAGCTCAGATTCCTCAAGCAACAGGGGACAAATGAACAGACATCTGGTATCATGAGGGTGATGGAAGCCCAGCAAGTCATTTTGACGGTTCCGATTTGTATGGCGCCCTTGCTTGCATCAACGAAAATGATAAGGCTTGTCGTGTAATTTCGGTTTGAACTTACGGAAGAATGAAATGAAAACACGTGCCCCGCAAAACCGGACCCTCACTTGCACCGAAGAGGAAATAGCAGCCATGTCCAGGAATCTTTCCTGCCTGTCAGATCCTGTTTCACCAGCCGACATTGAGGGCAGAATAATCAATCAGGATTTTTTCGATGCCGTCAAGATGCTCCCGAAGGGGTTTGTAGATTTACTGATTATCGATCCCCCGTATAATTTATCCAAGAATTACAATGGCCATGTGTTTCGGGCCAAAGACACTGCGGAATATCAGAGTTGGTTCGGTGAGATAATTACACTGATAAAACCAGCCTTAAAAAAGAATGCCACAGTTTATGTGTGTAGCGACTGGCGAACGTCTACAGTTATTTTTCCGGTGTTAGAGAGGCACTTTATGGTTCGCAATCGCATTACATGGGAACGAGAGAAGGGCAGAGGCGCCAAATCGAACTGGAAAAACAACACAGAAGACATCTGGTTTTGTACCGTCGGCGACAAATTCTTTTTTAATGTAGATGCCGTGAAACTTAAAAGGCGGGTGATAGCCCCGTATCGAACGAGTGAAGGAAAACCCAAGGACTGGGAAGAAAGTTCGCAGGGCAATTACAGGTTGACGCATCCATCAAACATCTGGACGGACATAAGCATTCCATTTTGGTCAATGCCTGAGAATACAGATCATCCAACGCAGAAGCCGGAAAAATTGATTGCCAAGTTGATTCTGGCGAGTTCTGAGGATAATGATTTCGTATTCGATCCCTTTCTTGGTAGTGGAACGACAGTTGTTGTTGCAAAGAAGCTCGGGAGAAGATTTGCCGGGATTGAACTGAATCAGGAATACTCGTGCTGGGCTCTGAAACGCCTCTGGCAAGCTGAGGACGACCCGTCGATACAAGGATACGCTGATGGTGTGTTTTGGGAGAGAAATTCTCTTAACGACCAGCCGAAGAAGAACGTTGCCAAATCCGGAATTCAAGCGGAGCTTTTTTCATGAAATCCTCGTTTTTTTATGACGGGCATTATCAGTCTGTAGCGGACAGGCTCAAAGACTATATCGACTCTGCTCCCGATTTTCTCTCCGCACAGACATCGCCGAGCACGAGAGCGACCGGAGATGCAATTGAAGGACTGATTGCAGATAGGTTCGATAGCTTTCTTGGTGATTGGTGCAAGGAGTATTCTTCATCATTTGCAAGGCGTGCAATGGCGGATCTTGCCTTCAAAGACAAGGAAGACTTCTACTGTGTCGTTGATGTGAAAACTCATCGCGAGAGCACAAAGTTTAACATGCCAAACCTTACTTCGGTTGAGAGGTTGTCTCGTTTTTATGAAGACAATCAGAACGTATTCGCACTCATAATGGTGAAATATGCTTTAGACGGGGTCCGCGTGAAAGCCGGCGAGGTGATTTTTACGCCGATTGAGTTCCTCGATTGGGATTGTTTGACAGTGGGGGCACTTGGCTGGGGCCAGATTCAAATCGCCGACTCAAACCGTATTATTGTAAACCACGGATATTCGAGAAAAGAATGGATGCTTACGTTCTGCGAAATCATGCTTCAATTCTACCCGAAAGAGATAGCTAAGACTCAAGATCGCATTGGGAGATTTCAGGAAGTAAGGGGTTATTGGGAAATGCAAGAGGACATTTGGCGTTAACAGGATGCTCAAGCCTATCTGCTACGCAGGCTCTCTGTATAATGCCGACACAGCTAATTGTGTATCCGTAATGTGAGGGCGACGATGGAGCTATATATATGTACGGAAAGCGATTTCCATGCCCAAATTTGCAGAATCCGGGAAATCTATGCGAAAAAACAATACTTGTGCCGGCGAAAATTAGCTTGACAAATGCGCTGCGTTTTACTATTTAGACGCACTTTAAGCATATTTTTCTTTACTCAGGACGCCGGTCCTGATAGAAAGTCGCCAAGACAGGCGCCGCTAAAATGAGCGGTGCGGGCCGAAATTCGGTTTTTGTCTGACGCCGACACCGCCCGATCTACGATTGGCGGTGTGGTTTTTTTTAAGAAGTGGAGTTGTTGTATTATGTTACCGGTAAAAAAAACAAGCAAATCGAGGACTCGCACGCGTCGGAGCCACCATCGGTTGTCTGCGACGAATTATTCTCTTTGCCGCAAATGCGGCAATGCCAAGCTGCCCCATGCAGCCTGTGATAAGTGCGGTTATCTGAACCCGCAAATCACGCTGGATCTTGGCAAGGAGGGATCAAGCTAAGTATGCGTATAGCCATAGACGCCATGGGCGGCGACCATGCGCCTGATGAAATCATCAAAGGCGTCCTGGAAGCCCGTGAACTGCTCGACACGGACGATGAGTTGATTCTGATCGGTATTCAGGATGATATCGAGAGTTGCTTGTCGTCGGTGAACGCGGACACAAATCATATCAGGATCGTTCATGCACCGGAAGTAATAGGAATGAACGAGGTGCCTGTGGAGTCATTGCGCAAAAAACGCAAGAGTTCAATAGCGATAATGGCGCGGATGGCGGCGCACGAAGAAGCCGAAGCGGTTATCTCGGCGGGCAATACCGGTGCATGTGTTGCGGCCTGCCAGCTTCGAATGCGCAATCTCGAGGGTGTTATCCGTCCGGGAATCGCGGTGATTCTGCCCACTTTGGGCGGCCCTGTAACAATGTGCGATGTGGGGGCCAATATCGCCTGCAAGCCGATCAACCTTTATCAGTATGCCGTGATGTCGAGCGTCTATTCCAGGCAAATGTTAGGGATCGACAGTCCACGTATCGGACTGATGAGCATCGGCGAGGAAGAGGCCAAGGGAAACGATCTGGTCAAGAAGACGCGGGACCTGCTCAAATCGGATCCGGGCCTCAACTTCATAGGCAATCTGGAAGGACGAGGCATCTTTGACGGAACCTGTGATGTGGCGATCTGTGAGGGATTCGTTGGAAATGTGGTCCTCAAGCTCACCGAAAGCTTGGTTGGAATGCTTTTCAGTGCGGTTAAACACGAACTGATGGCCAGGAGCACTGAGCTGGCGCTGCAATTCAAGCCGGTGATGAGTGAGATATACAAGAAATACGATTACCACGAGTACGGCGGCGCCCCCCTTCTGGGCGTCAACGGCACGGCTTTTATCTGCCACGGAAGCAGCAAGAGCAGAACGATCAAGAATGCAATTGTGGCGTCCAGGAAGTACCACATGAATAAGATTAACAGTCGGATTACCGACTTTCTGAAGAATTCAGCCATGAGGCCGAATAGTGTCTAAGATAACTGTGCCGCATCCGGGTTCTTACAACGCCGTTATCAGCGGCACAGGTTCGTATGCGCCGCCGAAGACGCTGTCTAATGAAGATTTTGCGAAAATGGTTGATACGTCCGACGAGTGGATAACCACGCGAACAGGGATCAAGGTTCGACATATCGCAGCCGATAACGAGACAACCGCACAGTTGGCGACGGAGGCCGCCGGAAAAGCCCTGACCGACGCCGGGTTGGAGGCGACCGATATTGAGCTTATTATCGTTGCGACGATCACACCGGAAATGGTGTTTCCGTCCACGGCATGCTTTGTTCAGGACATGTTGGGCGCCGTCAATGCGTGGGCGTTCGATTTGTCGGCGGCGTGCAGCGGTTTTGTGTACGGGATTGCGACGGCGAGAGAATTTGTAACGTCGGGCAGGTACAAGAACGCGCTGGTAATCGGCGCCGAGACGCTGAGCAAGATAACCGATTACGCCGACCGCGCCAGTTGCGTGCTGTTCGGCGACGGGGCGGGCGCCGTGGTGGTCGAGCGATCTCAGGACGGGCCCCTGGGCATCATATACAGC